>JANXLW010000273.1 GCA_025354965.1 Betaproteobacteria bacterium | reverse complement strand
GCCGATGGCTTGTGGCGCGTACCGCCGGACTTCTTGTCACAAGCGCAAGCACATGACGCGCAGAAGACGGCAGGAATTACCGTTGAGCTGCGCTCGCATCTTTCGATTGAACAGCAAGTGGGCGCCCAGGGCGCGACTTGGCTAGATCATCAAATGGCGGGGGATGCCAGGGAGCTGTCGCCACGGGGGTTTGGTGCTCAAGTGCGTGGTGCCTTGCAGGACAGGATGGGTTTTCTGGTCGAGCAGGGTTTGGCCGAGAGACGCGGTTCGCGTGTGGTTTTAGCGCGCAACCTGCTATCCACTTTACGTGACCGGGAGCTGACGGAGGCGGGCAAAGTGATTCAGCACCAGACCGGACTGATCCACCGCCCGCTGCGCGATGGCGAGCGCGCAGAAGGTGTCTATCGCCGCTCAGTTCAGCTTGCGAGCGGCCGATTTGCGATGCTAGACGACGGTCTGGGTTTCAGCCTAGTACCGTGGAGGTCCGTGGTGGAGCAGCGGCTGGGGCAGCAGGTGTCAGCCATCGTAAAGGGGGGATCGGTTACTTGGGGGCTGGGGCGGCAGCGCGGCCGATAGGGTTATGGAGGTGAAGCAATCATCTGGGCGGTCACCTTTCGTTGAAAATCGGTACTCTGCTTGAAACTGAGAAATACGATTATTGAGAATTACGTAGCCCATGACAACCATTGAGCCATTGCTGCGCTGTGTCCTTATCGAATCGATCGAGATAATGAGCAATGGCAGTCAAGATGAGTGAAGCGTAACGCAAACGGGTGCGCGCTAGGCGTATGTTGCAAGCAGGCAAGCCCTGCGCGCAGGTCGCCGCCGCAGTCGGCGTGGCGCTGCAAACCGCGTACACATGGAAGCGGGTGCTTGATGAGCAAGGCATTGATGGCCTCAGTTCGATACACCATTGATGAAGACGCTTTGCGGCTGGCCGAGATGATGGATGGCAAGTTGCTGGTGGTGACCAACGTGCAGGACATGGCGCTTGATAAAGTTATGGAACGCTACAAGTCACTGGCCGATATTGAGCGAGGCTTCAAGGTCTTGAAGTCCGAGTTGGAGATTGGGCCGGTTTATCACCGCCTGCCAGAGCGTATTCGGGCCCATGCATCGATGTCGCAGCGCAGGCCGATCGCGAATGTCTTGCTTGGAAACGCAGCATCGCTAACCCGTTGACGGTGGAGTTCAACGACGGCAGAACCTTGCCCGAAGTCGCGGTCGAATAACCCATCGGTCACAAGCGCCGCCGCAAGGACGGCATTCCGCTGCCCAAGCCAAGTTCCGCATCAACCTCGCACGGCGCTTTCTGAAAAAGCAGCAGGATGGGACATGCGACACGGCTCAAGAAAGCCGAATAATTGGTTGGGTAAGAGGTACGTCAAACAGGGCCAAAGTCAAGATGATCGCGGTGAACTCGACTTGCGCGATTCGCGGTACTACACGGGAGCTAAAACGACACTCAAAAAAGCACGCGACTGCGGATGGTGCCGCGTACTTCGGCGAGTTTGGTCAGCGCAATGGCGGAGTAAGCCGCATCGATGTCTATCACCACATAACCAAGGTCTTGATGGGTTTGCAGGTACTGAGATGCGATGTTGATACCGTTGTCGGAAAAAATCTTGTTGATTTCCGAAAGAACGCCGGGTACGTTGCGGTGGATGTGCAGCAGGCGGTGTTTGCCGGGGTGGGCCGGCAGTGCCACCTCGGGGAAATTGACGGACGAGGTCGACGTGCCGTTGTCGCTGTACTTGACTAGCTTATCCGCCACCTCGATACCAATGTTTTCTTGTGCTTCCATCGTTGAGCCACCGACGTGGGGGGTCAAAATCACGTTGTCGAGGCCCCGCAGCGGCGACTCGAACACATCCTTGTTGCTGTGCGGCTCCACCGGGAAAACATCAATCGCCGCACCGAGCAGTTTTTTCTGGAGCAGCGCCTGGGCCAGCGGCTCAATCTCGACCACCGTACCGCGCGATGCATTGATCAACACGCTACCCGGCTTCATCGCCGCAATCTCAGCCTGACCGATCATCCATTGCGTGGCTTGGGTTTCAGGCACGTGCAGGCTGACCACATCGGACTCGGCCAGCAAATCATGGAGCCGGGCTACCTGCCTGGCATTGCCCAGCGGCAGCTTGGTGACCACGTCAAAAAATATCACCTTCATGCCCAGTGCCTCTGCCAGCACCGACAACTGCGTGCCGATGGAGCCATAGCCGACGATGCCCAGCGTCTTGGCCCGAATCTCAAAGGCGTTATCAGCCGACTTGAGCCAGCCACCGCGGTGCGCCATTGCGCTTTTTTCAGGCACACCCCGCAGCAGCAGAATCGCCTCTGCGAGTACCAGCTCAGCCACTGATCGGGTGTTGGAAAAGGGCGCATTGAACACCGCAATCCCGTGCTCGCTGGCCGCCTGCAGATCGACCTGATTGGTGCCTATGCAAAAACAACCCACCGCCACCAGTTTGGTTGCATGAGCAAACACGTCGGCCGTAAGTTGGGTGCGGGAGCGGATTCCCACAAAATGCACGTCGGCAATTTTCGCTTTCAGATCGTCGTCAGCCAGTGATCCAGTCAAGCTTTCGATCTGTGTGTAGCCCGCAGCTTTTAACGCATCGATTGCTGACGGGTGGATACCCTCCAACAGGAGGAACTTGATTTTTTTCTTGCTGGTCGAAGTTTTTATCATGGGTGAGAGTGAGTGAATTGTTGAGGTTCAACTATGAAGGAAAACCCTCACGGACGAATAAGTATGGTGCTTGCCCGCCATCGCAAGAGGGTTGAAATCCCGCACTCGTCAGCATCTTAAGACAGGACAAGCGCAGCGCTAATCAGGGCCGCGTCGAAGGCCACGAAGAGGGTATTGTGCCGGTCAGTGAGTGGCCCTCCACCCGGAATGACGTCACCATTCGGGTCATAGCCGATTGCCTTGAACTTCCATACCCCGTTAATGAACTTCAGGTTTCCCACATGCTCGCCCTGGTCAGTCAAGATGCGATAAGCACAGTCACCTAAACTGCTAAGCGTTAACTTGCACACGGCATTTCACCATTCTCTAATCGGCCACAGCGCAGCTGGTTCACGCAGCGGTCCCATACAGCGTCGCGGAGATCGTTGCCTTGGTAGCTCGGCAACTCGATGCGCACTGCGCGTTCGTCTTCGCCCATCGTGCCTCAACCTGTGTTTGACTATTTAACATCCAGAGAATCAGGTTGTGTCGCGTTCAACAGAGACGCAACGACTGGCTAACGGGCACCAACGCGGCGAGATACACGAACTCTCGGGCCTCGGAATGTACCGGTGTCATGTGCCCAGACCTGGTTGGCCCAGTGATCGGCAGCTGCGCAGCTGTGGCGGTAGATCTTGTGGCCCGGC
>JANXLW010000255.1 GCA_025354965.1 Betaproteobacteria bacterium | reverse complement strand
CTTCATCAACCTGGCGCACGGTGCCTTTGCCATGGTCGGCGGTTACATCACAGTATTGCTGATGCAGAAAATGGACGTGCCTTTTCTGCTGTGCCTGCCATTGGCCTTTCTCGGCTCGGCGCTGCTGGGTGGCGTGCTGGAGCGCACACTGTACCGCCCGCTGTACCACAAGCCGCACCTGGATCAGGTGCTGTTTTCCATTGGCCTGACCTTCATGGCGGTGGCTGCGGCCGATTACTTTATCGGCTCCAGCCAGCAAATCATTCAGTTGCCCGAATGGCTCAAGGGTCGCACCGAGCTGGGGCAAGGCGGCTGGATGCTGGGCATGGGGCACTACCGCCTGTTCATCATTGCGGTCTGTGCGGCGCTGACGGTCGCGCTGCAATACGTGTTGACCCGTACCCGTTTAGGCAGCCGGTTGCGCGCCTCGGTGGACGATCAACGCGTGGCGGCCGGGCTGGGTATCAATGTCAATGTGGTGTTTCTGGGCACCTTCGCGGTGGGTTCGGGGTTGGCCGGGCTGGGTGGCGCCATGGGGGCCGAGGTGCTGGGACTGGACCCAAGCTTCCCGCTCAAATTCATGATCTACTTTTTGATCGTGGTGGCGGTCGGTGGCACCTCCAGCATCACCGGGCCGCTGTTGGCAGCGCTGCTGTTGGGCATCGCCGATGTAGCAGGCAAATACTACATCCCGAAGATGGGCGGTTTTATTGTCTACAGCCTGATGATCGTGATTTTGATCTGGCGACCGCAGGGTCTGTTTGCGCGCCAGGGGGGCAAGTGACGATGAACGCGCAAAATCAGCTGCACAAGAACGACCATTGGAAGCCGTGGGAATACGCGCTGTGGTTGGCGGCGCTGATGTCCCCGTGGCTGCTGTCCAGGCACGCCCTGATCATCAACGAGATTGCCATCGTGGCCCTGTTCGCGTTGTCGCTGGATTTGATTCTGGGTTTTACCGGCATCGTGTCGCTGGGGCACGCCGCTTTCTTTGGCATGGGTGCCTATTCGGCGGCTTTGTTTGCCAAGCTGGTGATGCCTGATCCATTGCTGGGTTTGCTGGTGGGTGTGGTGGCTGCCACCATTTTGGGCGCCTTGTGCAGCGCCACTATTTTGCGTGGCACCGATCTGACCCGGCTCATGGTGACGCTGGGCGTCGGTTTGATTCTGATGGAACTGGCCAACAAGCTGGACTGGCTCACTGGCGGTGCCGACGGTTTGCAGGGTGTGGTGATGGGGCCGTTGCTGGGCCGCTTTGAGTTTGACTTGAGCGGGCGCACGGCGGCGTGGTATTCGATCACCGTGCTGCTGGTGCTATTTGTGCTGGCACGGCGTTTTGTGAACTCGCCTTTTGGCGCCACGCTGAAGGCGATTCGCGACAACCGGTTGCGTGCCATGGCCATCGGCATTCCGGTCAACCGTCGTCTGGCCGTGGTCTACACGGTGGCGGCCGCATTCGCTGGGGCGGCCGGCGCATTGTTGGCGCAAACCACCGGCTTTGCCTCACTGGACGTGTTCGAGTTTCACCGCTCAGCCGATGTCATGCTGATTCTGGTGATGGGCGGTGTTGGCTGGTTGTACGGCGGTGTCGCCGGCGCCATTGTGTTCAAACTGATGCAGGATGCCATCTCGAGCATCACGCCGCAATACTGGACGTTCTGGATTGGCCTGTTTTTGGTGGTGCTGGTGCTGGTTGGGCGGGAGCGACTGATGCGCCCCTGGACCTGGATCAAGCGACCGGCGCGCGGGAGCGACACATGACCGACACGGTGTTGTCCGCGCAAAGTCTGGTGAAGAAATTTGGCGGCATCACGGCCACCAACAACGTCACGCTCGATCTTGAAAAAGGGGCGCGCCACGCCTTGATCGGCCCCAACGGTGCCGGCAAAACCACGCTCATCAATTTGCTGACCGGCGTGCTGCAACCCACCAACGGAAAAATCATTCTGGAAGGGCAGGACATCACCCAGCTGGCACCCTACCAGCGAGTCCGTCGTGGCCTGGTGCGCACCTTCCAGATCAACCAGTTGTTTGATACGCTGACGCCGCTGGAAACACTGGCCATGACGGTGTCACAACAGCGCGGTCTGGGTGGCAAGTGGTGGCAGGCTCTGGGCGCGCGTGCGGGAGTGACCGAGCGCTGCGAGCAATTGCTGGAGCAGTTCCACCTGACCGGTGTGATGGCGCAGGAAACCCGCGTGCTCGCCTATGGCAAACGCCGTCTGCTGGAAATTGCCATTGCCCTGGCGTGCGAGCCGCGTGTGCTGCTGCTGGACGAACCGGTGGCGGGGGTACCGGCAGGCGAGCGTGAAGAACTGCTGCAAACCGTCGCGGCGCTACCGGCCGATGTGTCAATCTTGCTGATCGAGCACGATATGGACCTGGTGTTCAGTTTCGCCCAGCGCATGACCGTGCTGGTCAACGGCACCGTTCTGACCGAAGGTGATCCGAGCCAAATAGCCAATGACTCGCGGGTCAAGGCGGTGTATCTGGGGCACGGGGACGAGATCAACGAAGCCATGAGCGAGGCAACTCCACATGGTTGAGCTGCTAAAAATCCTCGATTTGAGCGCCGGCTATGGTGAAGCCGTGGTGTTGCATGACGTGTCACTGACCTTGGGTGAAGGCCAGACGCTGGCCTTGCTGGGGCGCAACGGTACCGGCAAAACCACGCTCATCAACACACTGGCGGGTGCCACGCGCCAGCATGGCGGCAGCATCCATCTGGGCGGTGCAGTGCTGCACAGGATGCCTTCACATGAACGGGCGGCGGCGGGCATTGGCTGGGTGCCGCAGGAGCGCAACATTTTTAAATCGCTCACTGTGCACGAAAACCTGACGGCCGTGGCCAGACCGGCCCGCCGTGCCGCCAGCGCCTGGACGCCCGAGCGGGTCTATGAACTGTTTCCCCGGCTGGCCGAACGCAAGACCAATCTGGGCACACAGTTGTCGGGCGGTGAGCAGCAGATGCTGGCCTTGGGCCGCGCTCTGGTGCTCAACCCCACCCTGCTGTTGCTGGACGAGCCGTGCGAAGGTCTGGCACCGATCATCGTGCAGGAGTTGCTGCGCGCCATCCGGCGCATCACCCGCGAGGAGGGCTTGTCGGCCATCATCGTGGAGCAACACCCGCAGGCGATTCTGGCCATCTCTGACACGGCTGCTGTATTGGACCGTGGCACAGTGGTCTATGCTGGCAACGCGCGCAGCCTGCAGGAGCAACCCGCGCTGCTGGACAAGCTGCTGGGCGTGGCACGTTAGCCGGTGGCCGAAAACATCAAGCGTTATTGCCAGGAGCTCGCACTATGAAACTGGAACACATGGGCATGATCGGCTACGGAGAGGTCGGCAAGATTTTCACGGCTGGACTGAAAACCAGCGTGCTCAGCGTAAGCGCCTGGGACATCAAGTTTGATGCAGACACCGCATCGGCAGCGGTACGTGCCGTCGAACTGGCCCATGCCACGCAGGCTGGTGTGCTGGCATGCCCGTCCATGCAATCCTTGTGTGAAAAATCGGACTTCGTGATCTCCGCCGTGACCGCTTCCAACACCTTGGCGGTCGCGCAGGAGACTGCAAAACACATTCGAGTCGGCTCCATTTTCCTGGACCTCAACTCGGCCTCGCCAGGCACCAAGCAACAGGCAGCGCAAATCATGGAGACGGCTGGCGCCCATTACGTGGAGGCCGGTGTCATGACCTCTGTGCCACCCTACGGCGTTCGCGTGCCCATGCTGCTGGGTGGCGCAATGGCCGAGACGGTGGCTGAAACGCTGCGTGCCTTGGGCATGAACGCCAAGCCGGTGGCGACCGAAATTGGCGTCGCATCGGCCATCAAGATGTGCCGCAGCGTGATGATCAAGGGGCTGGAAGCCCTGGTGATTGAAAGCTACACCACGGCCAGAAGGCACGGCATCGAGCAGCACATGATTGCGACTTTGAGCGAGACCTTTCCTTCGATCGACTGGGACAAGCAGGGCGCCTACTTCTTCAGCCGCGTGGCCCAGCATGGCAAGCGCCGCGCGGAAGAAATGCGTGAAGCTGCCAACACGGTGCGCGAGGCCGGCTTTGAGCCCTGGATGGCAGCGGCCATCGCCGGCAAACACGACTGGGTTGCCGAGCAAAGCCGAGCCGGCGTTTTTGATGGCTTGCCAAAAGACGCCGACTGGCAACAGTTTGCGGATCGTCTCATTGCTTTGCAAACGGCGAGCGTCCAATCCGGATAAAACTACCTACCAATGGAGCCACCATGCGAACACAAGTTGCCATCATCGGCGCCGGCCCGTCGGGTCTTTTGCTGGGTCAGCTGCTGCACAAGGCCGGTATCGATGCCATCATTCTGGAGCGCCAGACCGGCGAACACGTGCTGAGCCGAATCCGCGCGGGCATTCTGGAGCAGGTCTGCATCGATTTGCTGGACGAGGCAGGAGTCGGTCAGCGCATGCACAGAGAAGGTCTGGTGCACGGTGGTATCGAGATGCTCTACAACGGCAAGCGTCACCGTGTCGACCTGAACAAGCTCACCGGCGGCAAGAACGTGATGGTCTATGGGCAGACCAGCTTGACCAAAGATTTGATGGATGCGCGCTTGAGCGCCGGTCTGCCCACGGTGTATGAGGCGCAGCACGTGGCGCTGCACGACTTTGACAGCCAACAGCCACGCGTCACTTACGAGAAGGACGGTCGGAAGTTTGAGATTGAATGCGACTTTATCGCCGGTTGTGATGGTTTTCATGGTGTCTGTCGCGCCAGCGCCCCGCGCAGCGCGATCACCGAATATGAAAAGGTCTATCCGTTTGGTTGGCTGGGCCTGCTGTCCGACACGCCACCGGTGCACGATGAACTCATCTACATCAACAGCCCGCGTGGCTTTGCCCTGTGCTCGCAGCGCAGCAAAACGCGCAGTCGCTACTACCTGCAGGTGCCGCTGACCAGCACGGTGGATGAATGGACCGATCACGTGTTCTGGCAGGAACTGCGCCTGCGCCTGGACCAGGAAGGCCGCGACAAACTGATCACCGGGCCGTCGATCGAGAAAAGCATTGCCCCGCTGCGCAGTTTCATTACCGAGCCGATGCGTTTTGGCCGCATGTTCCTGGCCGGCGACGCCGGCCATATCGTGCCGCCAACCGGCGCCAAAGGTCTGAACCTGGCTGCGACCGACGTCAAATACCTGTCGGGCGCACTGATCGAGTTCTACCAGGACAAAACCGAGGTGGGCATTGACGGCTACTCGGAACGTTGCCTCAAGCGCATCTGGAAGGGGGAGCGCTTTTCATGGTGGTTCACCCAGTTGATGCACCGTTTTCCCGATGACGGCGCCATCGTCGCCAAGTTCCAGGAGGCCGAACTCGATTACCTGTTGGGCAGCGAGGCGGGTTCGCGCACCATTGCCGAGAACTACGTCGGTCTGGCACTTGATTTCAGCAGTTGAACCGAATAGATCCACCACTACAGGAGGCGCGTCATGGTGCACGAGAGTATTCAAATCATTCGCGACGAACACACCACGCTGGCCGCGATGTTGCGGTCCTTCGGCATGATGGTGGAGCGCGGTTGCGACGACGCGCCGGAAACCTACTTTGACGTGATGCGTGCCATGCTGTTCTACATCGACGAGTTCCCGGAACGTTTGCACCATCCGAAAGAATCGGAGTTGCTGTTTCCCCGGGTTGCCCGGCTGGTGCCCCAGACCCTGGAGCTTATTGCCCGGCTGGACAAAGACCATGCCAATGGCGAGTCGGCGGTGCGCGAGCTGCAACACCTGTTGCTGGCCTGGGAGCTGCTGGGTGACTCGAGACGCGCCTCCTTTGAAACTGCAGCCAAACGCTATCTGGCTTTTTACCTGGAACACATGCGGCTGGAAGAAACCGTGATCCTGCCCGCCGCCTTGAAGGTGCTGAACGATGCCGACTGGAAAGATCTCGACGCCGCTTTTGCCACCAATTGCGATCCGCTCACCGGCAAATACCCGCGCGATCCGGCCTACGACCGACTGTTCACCCGCATCGTGACGCGGGCTCCTGCGCCCATTGGCTTGGGGTAGACGCCGGCGTCACCGGTGCGAACAGCCGGCTCTTGTAAATCGTCTTTCAGTCTTGCTTGAACGAGGCGAAATTCAACCCTGTCGCTATCAGGGTCAACAGGCACCGGGCCGGGTTTTTTAAAACACCCCACTAACATGACCCATGCCAAGTTGTGTCAATAGTTGTGTCAACCTATTACGCCACCGAGAAGGTTGCCCGAGCCTGAGTGCAGCAACTTTTCAGAGCGTTCGCCGCGGAGGATTGCACTGAAAACGAGGGGACCCCGACAGAACCCTTGGACGTCCGTGCGTCAACGCACCGACGCCTTCACCACGGCCCTCTATATTGGAATCACCACTTGGCACCGTCGCGTGGGGTCATTTCTTTCTTATTGGAGATTCTCATGAACTATCGCAAATCCAGTCCTTTCATTCTCAGTGCTTTCATGCTGGCAATTGCGACACTGTCGGCCACCGGCTGCGCAGTTTCCCGCGGACAGGAGTCTGTGGGTTCCTATATCGATGACGCGACCATTACCACCCAGGTCAAGGCCCGCTTTATAGACAACAAGCAAGTCGATGCTTCCTCCATCAAAGTGGAAACCCTGAAGGGCACCGTGATGCTTTCCGGCTTTGCCAAGAGCTCGACCGAGCGTTCTACCGCTGAATCCCTCGCCTGGGGTGTCAAAGGCGTGACGTCTGTGAGGAACGAAGTCGCTGTCCGTCCGTAATGTCGGCGCCAAAGTCCACTGTGTCAGGCCAGACGTTTGATTTGGTCTGGCAGTCTTTGGCTGCGGTGTTGTTGGTATTGCCAGTCAGCGCCTGCTATAAGGCCAACGATATACTTCCCATCGTCCCGCCGCCGCCCATCACCGTGGGTACACAGTTGGACGATGCGGTGTTGACCCCATGCTAAAAATCCACAGGAGACACTCCCAAATATTCAGCGCAGCATTGCTGCTGGGCCTGATCTTTGCAGTCTTTTTTTCCTTCACGTCTTTTCGCAGCGTGGAGCACGCGGCCGCCAGCCGGAAGGAGTCTGCCAACCTGCTCAGGTCCAGCGCATCACTCTTGTCTTCGCTAAAGGATGCGGAGACCGGGCCGCGCGACTTTCTGCTTACAGGCAATGAAGCTTATTTGAAGCCATTCACAGACGTGCGTGGCGCACTGGAGCGCAACCTGTCTGCGCTGCAACTGCAAGTGGGCCAGGGCCCCGGCCACCTGAATCTTGACGTAGCAGCTCCGCTGTTGAAGGCCAAACTGGCACATCTGGACCGCGCTATCGCGCTACGGCGTGACCACGACCTGCGCGGCACCATGGCGTTGTTGGCTGGAGAAGACAAGACCGAGATGGACCAGATCCGTGCAGAGCTGCAGCAGTTCAGCGACATTCAGGACAAAGAATACGCCATCAACGATGAGCAACATGCACACAACCTGCGTCTGCTCTTTAGCAGCATCTTCAGCGCCAGCGCGCTGGCCGTAGTGTTGGTGCTGTACTTCACCTATTTGATGTATCTGGAGAACCGGCAGCGCATTCTGAATGCCGTGCACACGCAAACCCGCCAGCTGCTGCAGGTCCAGGAGCAACTCAATACCGACTTGCAAACTACCAATGCCACGCTTCGTGTCAGCGAAGCGAAATTGACGGTAACGCTAGACTCCATCGGTGACGGCGTGATTGCCACGGACCGCGATGCCCGCGTCATACTGCTCAACCCGATTGCCCAACAGCTTACGGGCTGGACCCAGGCCAAGGCGCTGGGGCAACCGGTGGACCAGGTGTTTCGCATTCTGAACAAGACCACGCGCCTGCCTGCGATAGTTCCGGTTGCCGAAGCACTGGGGCAAGGCACGGCGCAAGGTCTGGCCAACCATACCGTGTTGCTATCGCTGGACGGCCAGGAGTTTGATATCGCCGACAGTTGCGCACCTATCCGGGACGCCTCTGCCGAAATTGTTGGCGCCGTACTGGTGTTTCGCAACATCACGGCGCAATACGTGGTGGAGCAGGCGCTGCGTGACAGCTCCGAACTGAACCAGACCGTACTGAACAACATGGTGGACGGCATCGTGACGATGCTGGCTGGCGACGGGAAAATTGCCACCACCAACCCGGCATTCAATTACATGTTTGGCTACGCTGCTGGCGAACTGGAGGGCACTGACTTTACCCATTTGATCGATGGCTACGATGCGTCTGGCGCACCGGATTTGAAAGCCTATTTCGCCGTCCACAACCTGTCTGCAGACAAGGAGTCCCAGGTGATGGGCAAGCGCAAGGACGGCGCGAGCTTTCCACTGGAAATCGTGGGCAGTCCCATGCAGCAAGGCAATCTGCAGTACTTCACGGCAATCGTGTGTGACATCAGTGTGCGGCGCAACGCAGAAGACGCAAGACGCGAGAGCGAGGCACGGCTGGGTGGCATTGTGGCCACCGTACTGGACAGCGTTATTACGGTGGATGCCAGCTTTGACATCACACTGTTCAACTCGGCTGCCGAAGACATGTTTGGCCTGAGCCGCGAAGAGGTATTGGGTACCAGCCTGGAGCGGCTCGTACCAGAGCGGCACCGGGCCGAACACGGCGTCTCCAGACAGGTGCTGGGCAGAAGGGCCGAGATCACCGGCCTGCACGCCAACGGCCGGGAATTTCCGATGCAGGCCACGATGACCATGCTGGAGGTCAAGGGGCAAAAGGTGTTTACCGTGGTGATGCGCGACCTGACCGAGCGCAAGGTGCTGGACCAGGAACTGCACGAGACCACCGTCGCCCTGCAACGGGCAAAGTTCTCTGCGGAAAAGGCCAATCTGGCGAAGTCGCAGTTCATGTCCAGCATGAGCCACGAACTGCGCTCACCACTCAATGCCATTCTGGGCTTTGCCCAGTTAATGGAGTCCGGTGTTCCCGCGCCCACCGAACTGCAGAAGTCCAACATCGACCAGATCCTGCGCGCAGGCTGGTACCTGCTGGAATTGATCAACGAGATTCTGGACCTGTCGCTGATCGAGTCCGGCAAGCTGTCCATGTCGATGGAGCCGATTTCTCTGCGTGATTTGCTCCCGGATTGCGATGCGATGATTCAGGCACAAGCACTGCGCAGCGGCATCCAGGTGGAGTTTCACAACCTGGCCGCCGCGTATTCGGTGCGGGCGGACCGCACCCGCGTCAAGCAGGTACTGGTCAATTTGCTCTCCAATGCCGTCAAGTACAACAAGCCGCGTGGGCGGGTTGATGTGTATTGCATTGCCGGTCCGCTGGTGGAGGGCATGACACAACGCATTCGTATCAGCGTGCGCGATACCGGCGAGGGTCTGTCGCCCGCCAAGCTGGCGC
This sequence comes from Betaproteobacteria bacterium, assembly GCA_025354965.1. GTDB lineage: Bacteria > Pseudomonadota > Gammaproteobacteria > Burkholderiales > Burkholderiaceae_C > Rhodoferax. Next base: position 7,654 of record JANXLW010000255.1, on the reverse strand, counting down.
AGCTCTTTCAGCCCTTCAACCGGCTCGGGCAAGAGGCCGGCACCGAAGAAGGCAACGGCATTGGCCTGGTCGTCAGCAAACGCCTGGTGGAACAGATGGGCGGCACGATTGGCGTCAACAGCGCAAGCGGTGTGGGCAGCGAGTTCTGGTTTGAGCTGGACCGGATCGCACCGCAGGAGCTCAGTATCAGCACAACGGCCATGCCCGCCATGCCTCCACCCTTGCACGAAGGCATGGCCTTGAAAACGCTGCTGTATGTGGAAGACAACAAAGCCAATATGGAGTTAGTGGTGCAATTGATTGCGCGCCGACCCGACATTCGCCTGCTGGGCGCGCCCGACGGCATGCGCGGCATTGAGCTGGCCCGCAAGCACCACCCGGCTGTGATCCTGATGGACATCAACCTGCCCGGAATCAGCGGGCTGCAGGCTTTGCAACTGCTTCAGGAGGACCCCCAGACCGCCCGCATTCCCGTTATCGCGCTGAGCGCCAACGCGATGGACAGTGACATTGAAAAAGGCTTGAAAGCTGGCTTCCTGCGCTACTTGACAAAGCCCATCCGCATCGATGCATTCATGAGCGCGCTGGATGTCGCCTTGCAGTTATCCTCCATAACAAACGCCACACCACCATTGGAAGCACCATGATGATCAACCACACGGACATCCAGAACGCCAACATCCTGATCGTCGACGACCAGGAGCCCAATATTGCGCTGATACAGCAGCTTCTTGCGCAAGCCGGGTACAGCCATGTCAGCGCCACCACCGACCCTACCGAGGTCTGCAGCCTGCACCGCAAGAACCAGTACGACTTGATTCTGCTTGACCTGCAGATGCCCGGGATGGATGGCTTTGCGGTGATGGAGGGCCTCAAGGCCAACCTGGCTGATAGCTATATGCCGGTCATCGTACTGACCGCCCAACCCGGCCACAAACTGCGCGCCCTGCTGGCCGGCGCCAAAGACTTCATCAGCAAGCCGCTGGACCTGATTGAAGTCAAGACGCGCATTCACAACATGCTGGAGGTGCGGCTGCTGTACCGCAAGCTGGAAAATTTCAACCACGTGTTGGAGCAAACCGTGCACGAGCGCACCGCGCAGTTGCGTGAGAGCGAGGCCCGCTACCGAAGCCTGACAGAGCTGGCGTGCGACTGGTATTGGGAGCAAGATGAAAGTGGAAACTTCACCAAGGTTTCTGGTCCGGTGCTAGAGATGCTGGGCCTGAAAACTCCGACACTGCAAAGCTCTGCTTCCAGCGCGCAACTGGACTGCTGGGACGAATCGAAGCGGGATGAACTGCGCAGCACGATTGCGGAGCGCAGGCCGTTTCTGGACTTTGTATTTCATCGCACCAACCCGGATGGAAGCCAACAGGAGTTCCGCGTCAGCGGCGAGCCCATGTTCAACGAAAAGAGTCAGTTTCTGGGTTACCGCGGTATCGGCATCGAAATCCACCATGTCATCTGAGCGCTGCTCACAGATCGCGCACCATGTCACCCCTTCACCACCCCCACCAAAATCATCTGCTGGCAGCGTTGCCACAGTCCAGTTTCGACAGCTTTGCCCAGGAGCTGGAGCTGGTTGCGCTGCCTCTGGGGCAAATGCTCTACGAGCCCGGCACCCAATTGCGGCACGCTTTCTTCCCGATCAACAGCATCGTCTCGCTGCACTATATAACTGAAACCGGTGCCTCTGCGGAAACCGCAGGTGTCGGCAACGAAGGCGTGCTGGGGATTTCGCTGTTCATGGGCGGAGACACCACATCGAGTTCGGCCGTGGTTCAAACCGCAGGTCACGCCTACCGGCTGGAGCGCAGCATTCTGAAACGGGAATTCAATCTGGCCGGGCCCTTGCAGCAACTGCTGCTGCGTTATGCACAGGCCTTGATGACCCAAATGGCACAAACCGCGGTGTGCAACCGCCACCATTCGGTGGAGCAGCAGCTCTGTCGCTGGCTGCTATTAACGATGGATCGCGTACCGACGCGGGAACTGGTGATGACGCAAGAGCTGGTGGCCAGCATGCTGGGCGTACGGCGTGAGAGCGTGACGGAAGCGGCGGGCAATCTGCAAACCGCAGGCTTCATCAGCTACCGGCGTGGCCACATCAGCGTACTGAACCGCAACGGCCTGGAGACTCACACCTGCGAATGCTACGGTGTGGTCCGCAAGGAGTTGGCACGACTGCTGACCGACGTGCGCAGCACGCTTGCTGCATGACACTCATTTCTTGAGTGTCATGTTGTCGATGACGGCCTTGACGCCGTTGACTCCCCGCGCCAGCTCCGTGGCACGCTGAATTTGCCCTGCATTATCGGCAAAGCCACTGAGCTGGACTTCACCCTTGCGGGTTTGTACTTTGAAGTCGAAAGCCTTGACGCTAGGGTCGGCAATCAATGCTGACTTGACGCTGGCCGTCAACACGGTTCTGTTGCGTTAAGCATAAACGACAATCCCGGCCATGCTTGATTTCCGCCACAGTCTGATCAACAGCAGGCTGCGCAATGTTCTCAAACGGCTTCACTACCCGCTTGGGGTGATGCTGACCTGCGTGCGCTGGTACGTGGCCTATCCCCTGAGCCTGCGCCACTTTGAGGAGATGATGCAAGAGCGCGGTGTTTTCGTGGATCACGTCACGGTGCATCGCTGGGCGATCAAGATGTTGCCGGTTTTGGCCGCTGTCGTTCGGCGACGCAAACGACCGGTTGGACGCAGCTGGAGGATGGACGAGACGTACATCAAGGTTGCAGGCCAGTGGAAGTACTTGTACCGCGCCGTTGATCGCGATGGCGATACGGTCGATTTCCTTCTCACTGCCGCAAGCGAGATCTGGACGCAGCACGACGGTTCCTGGAGCGCGCCATCAACCTGCACGACGTGCCCGAGAAGATCACCATCGACAAAAGTGGGGCCAACACGGCTGCCATTGAAAGTGCAAAGACTGACACCTGTGTCGACATCCTGATGCGTCAAAAAAAGTACCTCAACAACATCATTGAGAAAGACCATCGGGCCATCAAGCGGATCACCCGACCGATGATGGGCTTCAAATCATTTTGGAGTGCTCGAATCCTCATCGAAGGTATCGAGACCATGCACATGATCAAGAAGGGGCAGTTGCACTGCCCTGAAAGCCAAGCCATGTCCGCCACCAACCAGTTCTGCAGCCTTGCGGCTTGACCATCAGACCAATCGAGCAACTCTTTTCGGCTCGACACCACTATCGCAACAGAACCATACGCAGTCCAGCTCAATCGGAAAACTTTGCTCGGTTGCTGACAATTTGACAATACCGTGTGGTGGCGTACAGATCGCTGCGGCCTCTTTGGAAATACTACGTAATCACTTCAAGGAGCAATCGTGAAATTCATCAGCAACCACCCGGGCTACAAGCTCTGGGCCTTGGCAAGCATTGCGCTTGCTGTCCTGACGGGATGCGGCGGAGGGGATGGCAAAGAGCCCATCCTCGGCGGCAGCGGCGGCCTGGTGCAGGCGGCACCGACAGTGACCACAACCTCACCTGCCAACAACGCCACCAACATACCATTTAACACCAAAGTTTTCACTGCCGCCTTCAGCAAGGCCATGGATGCTTCTACGATCAGCGCCGCAAATTTCACGCTGGCCTGCCCGGTAGGCAGCGCCATCAGTGGCGGTACGGTCACCTATGCCCCTACTGGCAACGTCGCGACCCTGGCGCTACCGGCAGCGACTACACTGCCTGCTGGAACGGTGTGTACCGCGACGGTTGCGAATAGCGCTAAAGACACTTATGGCATTGCGCTGGCCAGCAACTACAACTGGAATTTCACAACAACGTCCGATGTGATCGCGCCGACCGTGTCGACGACCAATCCAGCAAATAATGCGACGAACGTTGCCCGAAACGCCAGCGCGGGCGTAATTTTCAGTGAGAGCATGGATCCGTCCACTATCACAGTGACCAACGTATCGGTGAAAGAGACTGTCAGCGGTACCGTGGTTGTAGGTACGGTCAGTTACTCCGGTGTCACCGCAGTGTTCAAGCCCACCGCACCACTGTTAGCCAGTACACGCTATACCGTCACCGTCAAGGGCAGCGCCACTGGCGCAGGTGACTTGGCAGGCAACCGGCTGGCGAACGACTTCACTTCTAGCTGGACTACTGGCGCCATCGTGGACAGCACCGCGCCCGCCGTAGCCAGCACAATCAATGCCAACGGCGCGACGAATGTACCTGTCAATACCAAAATTGGTGCAACCTTCAGTGAAGCTATGGACCCGCTATCGGTCACACTGCAGAACTTCCAAGTCAAGCAAACCGTAAGCGGTGCAGCAGTACCGGGTACGCTGAGCTATTCCGGGCTGGATGCAGTGTTCACACCGACCAGCAATCTCGCACCGGTAACCGGTTACACCATCACGATCAAGGGCGCGCCAACAGGTGTCAAGGATCTGGCGGGCAACCTCATGACCAACGACTATGTATGGAGTTGGACCACTTCGAGCACAGTCGACACACTGCCGCCTACGGTCATCACGGTCGTTCCGGCTGATATGGCAACCAATGTGCCGTTGAACAGCAGCATCAATGCCACGTTCAGTGAGGCGATGGACCCACTGACGATCAACTCAGCCAGCTTCAATGTGGCCGGTGTCACGGGCGTAGTGAGCTTCAATGCGCAAACCCAGGTTGCGACCTTCACACCGTCTGCGAATTTGACGGCAAACACGACCTACACCGCCACCATCTCCACGCAGGCCAAAGATATTGCAGGCAATGCGCTGGCAGCCAACAAGGTGTGGAGCTTCACTACAGGAGCGGCTCCGGCGGTTCAGACTGGCGTCAACCTGGGCGCCGCAGCGGCCTTCGGCACCTTTGGTGGTACAGCTGGCATGACCAACACCGGAACCCTGACCATCGTCAATGGTGACATCGGAACCATTGCAACGTCAACCGCATCCATCACCGGGTTCCACGACACGGCGGGCGACATCTACACGGAGACACCGGCGAATAAGGGCGCTGTCAACGGCAAGATTTACACCTGCACCAACTCGACCACTGGCCCTACTTCTGCTGGCCCGAACGCACCTGCCTGCGCGGTTGCAACCCAGGCCCGTCTGGATGCTCAAGCCGCCTATCTGGCGTTGGCAGCCATGCCACCGCTGGGTTCCAGCCCGGCACCCGGCGCCAACATGGCAGGCGTGACGCTGCTCCCCGGTGTGTACACCGCGCCCGGCGGCTCCTACCTGATCCAGGGTGGCAATCTGACGCTGGATGCGCAGGGTGATGCCAACGCTGTCTGGGTGTTCCAGATGGCTGGCACGCTGACTGTCGGTGGACCGGGCGCTGCGTTTCCGCAAAGCATCATCCTGGCCGGTGGCGCGCAGGCGAAGAACGTCTACTGGCAGGTGGGCAGCTTTGCCACCATCAATGCAGCAGGCGGTGGAACCATGGTGGGCACCATCATTTCGCAAGCAGGCGCGTCCTTCTCAACGGCAGGCAACGTGACGCCTGTGACGCTGCAAGGCCGCGCGCTGTCGCTCGGGGCCTCCGTGACCCTGGTCAACACCGTGATTCAAGTACCAGCCCCTTAAGGAGAACAACATGAACAAGAACAATACCCATTGGGCTGGCACCTCCAGCAAGCTGAGTTTGGTGGCGCTGGCCGTAATGGCCGCACCGCTTGCCTTCGCGCAGATACCCGGCCCCTACGTCGGTATTAGTGGGGGGCAGACACAGGCCACCATCGACAACAAGAATATTTCCGCTGGCCTGGCGGGCCAGGGCTTTACCACCTCGGGAATTTCCAACAGCGACAGGGACAGTGGCTACAAGGTCTTCGGTGGCTACCAATTTGGTCCGCACTTTGCCATTGAGGGCGGCTACTTTGATCTGGGCAAATTTGGCTACACCGCGACCACCGTACCAGCTGGGACCATGAATGGCTCCATCAAATTGCGCGGCCTGAATCTGGATCTGGTCGGCATCCTGCCGATCTCGGACAGCTTTTCGCTCAGCGCACGCGTGGGCACCAACTACGCCGAGGCAACCGATACGTTCTCTGGCACTGGCGGTGTGAACGTGCCAATGGGCAATGCCAGTAAGAGCGAAGCCAACCTCAAGCTGGGGTTGGGTGCGCAGTGGGACTTCACGCCCAATTGGGGCCTGCGCGGTGAACTGGAACGCTATCGCATCAATGATGCGATAGGCAGCCGTGGTGACATTGACATGGCATCCATTGGCTTGGTCTACCGCTTTGGCAAACCGGCGCCCGTTCAGGTGGCTGCGGCACCAGTCTACGTAGCACCGCCACCACCGCCACCGCCACCACCTCCTCCACCCGTTGTTGTGGCACCTCCACCACCACCGCCCCCACCTCCGCCTGTGGTGATGGCCCCGGTTCCACGTAAAGTGAGCTTCGCATCCGACGCGCTGTTTGACTTCAACAAAGCCGACGTCAAATCCATGGGTGCGGACGCTATCGATAAATTCGCTCGCGATCTGAACGGCGTCAACTACGACACGATTGTGGTGACGGGACATAGCGACCGCATAGGCTCCAGCGCCTACAACCAAAAGTTGTCAGAGCGCCGGGCGAATGCAGTGCGCAACTACCTCATAGCCAAGGCCGGAATTCCCGCGAATAAAATCTCGGCTCAGGGCGTGGGAGAGTCTGCTCCCGTCACCAAGACCGGAGATTGCAAAGGTAACACCAAGACCAAAGCACTGGTCCAGTGCCTGCAACCGGACCGCCGCGTAGACCTTGAGGTAACTGGAAGCAAGTAATCCTGGGAGCCATGGACCTTAACTTTGACATGGGCATGGGGTAACTTTGCGGTTACGCCCATCCGGGCCGAATTTAAGGAACCCCCATGAAAAAAGCGGATAGCGGATAAGCCAGAGTTCTGAGACGTAACTTACGACCTCCGCGGCCAGGAGCACTGAATGCAGGTGGCGAAGCCTTCGGGCAGGACCGTCACCGTCAATGCGCAGGGTGAGTCCCGTGCGTAGATCGACACCAATTTTAAAACCGAAAAAGGAAACACCATGAACTGGGACCGTATCGAAGGCAACTGGAAACAATTCAAGGGCAGCGCCAAAGTCCAGTGGGGCAAGCTGACCGATGACCAATTGGACGTGCTGGCAGGCCAACGTACCCAAATGGCTGGAAAGCTCCAGGAGCTGTATGGCATCAGCAAGGACGAAGCCGAAAAGCAGCTGACCGAGTGGCAAGCCTCCGTCCTGGAACTGATGGACGATGTCAAAACGCCTCGCAGCAAGGAGTAACACATGCTTTACACGATTGCCTGCGTTCTGATCATCCTGTGGCTACTCGGCTTGGCGAGCTCTTACACGATGGGCGGATTGATTCACATCCTTCTGGTTATTGCCGTGGTGGTGGTATTGCTGCGAATCATCCGCGGTCAGAAACCCTTCTAGTCGGGTTACTCCATCTTCTTCTGTACTTTCGAAAGGACGCATCATGACAACTGGTAACACGCGGGTGCTTTGCACCGCCGCTTTGGTTCTGGGCCTTGCCGGCTGTGCCGGCATGTCCGACCTAGACCGCAACACCCCTATTGGTGCGGGTGTTGGCGCAGTCGCTGGTTCCGTACTGACGGGTATGACGCCAGGACGGCAGCAGAAAACGCCGAACTTGTCTTGATG
>JANXLW010000252.1 GCA_025354965.1 Betaproteobacteria bacterium | reverse complement strand
TCATTTACTTTGAAGCGGTTGACCTGCCCGAATTGTGGGACTTCTTCACCGCGCTGCCCACCACGGTGGTGGTGGACCACATGGGCCGCCCAGACCTGAACAAGCCGGTGGACGGCCCCGAGTTCGCGCTGTTCGTCAAGTTCATGCAGCAGCACCCCAATGTGTGGTGCAAGGTGAGCTGCCCCGAGCGCCTGTCCGTCACCGGCCCCAAAGCCTTGAACGGTGAGCAAAATGCTTACACCGACGTTATTCCTTTCGCCCGCAAAATCGTCGAAAGTTTCCCCGATCGCGTCTTGTGGGGCACCGACTGGCCGCACCCGAACCTGAAAGACCACATGCCCGACGATGGCCTGCTGGTGGACTTCATCCCTCACATTGCGATGACGAAAGAATTGCAGCAGAAGCTGCTGGTGGACAATCCGACGCGACTGTATTGGGGAGCTTGAGTCGAGCAAGCAATAATCTACTTGGTTGACGTTGCAAACAGATCTCAAACAAATGACAAAGGCGGTATGAAACTCTATCTCGAAAACGTCCGCTCCTTTGAAGGGTGGCACGAAATATTGATTGCTCCAGCCACTGTTTTGCTTGGCGAGAACAGTGCGGGGAAATCTACTTTGCTGGGTATGTTGGCGGTTGTCCACCATGAAGGATTTCCGTCAAGTGGGAATTTTTTCAATCAATTTCCTTTTGAGTTTGGCGGCTATAGGACATTGGCCAACAGCAAAAAAGGAATTGAGTTCTTCTCGGTCGGGTTTGAAACAGATGTGCGGAATCCAATTTATTTTCGTGCAAATGAAAAGAAAGAAGAGGTTTTGCCATCTGGCCTGATTGCCGCCTTTCGCCAGAATGACGGACTGCCAGTGCTTTGCCACGTTTTCGCATGGCGTGGCGAGCACGCAGTTGCTTTTTATGAAAAGGAATTCGCTCACCTAAATCGAGCGGCGCAACTTGACCTTCCCAAGAGCGTGAAGATTGAATCAATCGAATTACCGGAAGCCAGCCCTCAGGGGTTGGCGACCACGCAACTACGCCGATTGGCATTCGGGAGACGAGAGAAGGAAACCGGCTCTGTCGAAAAAAATAGACGCAATGCGGAAGAAATGGACTTCTTATTGCATATGGTTGCGTCAGGCGGAATGATGCGCTGGGGAGGCGGACAGGCGATGGCATTCGCACCCATGCGATCTCGTCCCAAGCGAACCTATGACCAATTGAGCGATGAATTTTCTCCCGAAGGAGACCATGTGCCGCTTTTGTTGGCGCGAGCTAACGATCTTGGTACTAAGCAAGGGAAGGCCCTGCATGAAGCGCTGCGAGATTTTGGCGGTTATTCAGAAATGTTTTCTGACATTGGGGTAAAGCAGCTTGGACGAGGAAGTGGCGATCCTTTTCAAGTCCAAGTCAAGATGGGTACCAAGAATTCAAATTTGATGGATGTTGGCTATGGAGTCAGCCAAATCCTGCCTCTAATTGTCGATGCCCAGAGGGCGAATTCGGACACCATGCTCTTATTGCAACAACCTGAAGTGCATTTGCATCCTAAGGCGCAAGCTGCATTGGGGTCCATGATTAAAGACTGGGTTTCCAAAAGCAAAAAGACAGTGGTGGTTGAGACTCACAGTGACTATTTAGTTGACCGCTTGCGTCTGGAGGTGAAAAGAGGTCATTTGAAAGAAAGCGATGTGAAAGTTTTCTTTTTGGAAAAAAAGGGCAATCAAACAAAGCTTTATGTCCTAGCGGTCGATTCACAAGGAAACGTGATGAACGCGCCTGAAGGATATCGTGACTTTTTTTTGCATGAGCAAATGGCTTTGTTGGTGGATTGATCGCGTATGTGTTTAATCGTCGATGCGAATTTGTGTGCGGACGTGCTTAAGAAGTCCAGCAAAACCACCTATAAGAATCTGCGCAATGCAATTTTTTCCAATCAACTGACTTTGATTCACGGTGGCAAGCTCACTGAAGAATATGCCCGAGCGGGTGTGCTCCCAATTGTCTCTTTGCTTAGCCAGAGCGGGCGAGCATTCCGCGTAAACGACGCGTTGATAAATGCAGAGCTAGCGAAGATTCAGGGGATGTGCATATCAAACGACCATCACGTCGTTGCGCTTGCCAGGGCTGATCGACGACGTGCCCGAGTGCTGTGCACAAATGACCAGGCGTTGCGCTCTGATTTCAAAAACAAGGCGCTGATTGACTACCCGCGCGGAACTATCTACAGCCCTACACGGCACAAGGCCTCATTGGCAAATTGTTAGAGCGCCTCGTGCTTGAATAAGCCACTTTAAGAAGAACCCGTATGTCCCTCGACAAACCCTACCTCAACGTTCCCGGCACCACGCTGTTTGACATGGACCAGTCACGTGCCGGCTACCACCTCAACCAGTTCTGCATGTCGCTCATGAAGGCTGAAAACCGCGAGCGTTTCAAGGCCGACCAGCGCAAGTACCTCGACGAATGGCCGATGACCGAAGACCAAAAGCAGGCGGTGCTCAACGCCGACCTGAACCGCGCCATTTCATTGGGCGGCAATATCTATTTCTTGGCCAAGCTTGGCGCCACCCATGGCAAGAGCTTCCAGCAGATGGCCGGCAGCATGACCGGCATGACCGAGATCGAATACCGCGACATGATGATCGCCGGTGGCCGCTCCGTCGAAGGCAACCGCGTCACCGGCGAAGATGGCTCGGCGCAGCCGCAGCACCAGCCGCAAGGACATGGCACAGGCACCTTGCTTTAAGCGCATCACAACTCACAAAACATATGGCAAAAATAACCGCATCGGTCTACACCTCCCACGTCCCCGCCATTGGTGCGGCGCTTGACCTGGGCAAAGACCACGAACCCTACTGGCAACCGCTTTTTGCGGGCTACGAAAAATCCAAACAGTGGATGAAGGACAACCAACCCGACGTGATCTTCCTGGTCTACAACGACCACGCGACGGCTTTCAGCCTGGAGATGATCCCCACTTTTGCCATTGGCACAGCCGCGAAGTTCGAGCCTGCAGACGAGGGCTGGGGCCCGCGCCCCGTGCCCACAGTCATCGGTCACCCGGACCTTGCATCGCACATCACGCATTCCGTGATCCAGCAGGATTTTGACTTGACCATCGTCA
>JANXLW010000246.1 GCA_025354965.1 Betaproteobacteria bacterium | reverse complement strand
CAACGTTACCAAATCCACCTCGGCAGCACCGAACTGCTCCAGCGCAGACAATGTCACTTCTGCATTGAACTTCAGCAGATGGGATTTGAAGCCGCGTTTTGGCAAACGACGTTGCATAGGCATTTGACCGCCTTCAAAACCAACCTTGTGATAGCCACCAGCGCGTGACTTTTGGCCCTTGTGACCGCGTCCGGCAGTTTTGCCGATGCCGGAGCCGATACCACGGCCAACGCGACGCTTGTAGTGCTTGGCACCGTCAGCGGGCTTGATGTCATTGAGTTCCATCATCAACCTCTTAGAGCACTTTGACCAGGTAACTGATCTTGTTTATCATGCCGCGGACCTCTGGGGTGTCCACCAACTCGCGCACGCTGCGAATTTTGCGGAGGCCAAGGCCACGAACTGTAGCGCGGTGTGATTCCTGGCAACCGATGGGGCTGCGAATCAGTTGCACTTTGACTGTTTGTTGTGTTGTCATTTTCGGACCCCCGGTTAGACGAAGAGTTCTTCAATAGTCTTGCCGCGCTTGGCTGCCACTTGCGACGGCGTGGTGGCGTGAGAAAGCGCGTCCAGGGTGGCTCGCACCATGTTGTAGGGGTTGGTCGAACCATGGCTCTTGGCCACGATGTCGGTAATGCCAACGACCTCGAAAACTGCGCGCATGGGGCCACCAGCAATGATGCCGGTTCCCTTGGGAGCCGGCGCCATCATGACCGCTGCAGCACCATGCTGACCCATCACCTTGTGGTGAATGGAGCCGTTTTTGAGTGAAACTTTGGTCAGGTTGCGACGGGCTTCTTCCATCGCTTTTTGCACCGCTGCCGGCACTTCTTTTGACTTGCCCTTGCCCATGCCGACACGGCCTTCGCCGTCACCGACCACGGTCAATGCCGCGAAACCAAGAATACGGCCGCCCTTGACCACCTTGGTAACGCGATTGATCGCGATCATCTTCTCACGCAGACCGTCTTCAGGCCCTTCAGCCTTACCCTGCATTTTCGTTTGAACTTTAGCCATCTTAATTTCCGATCTGCTTAGAACTGCAAGCCAGCTTCACGTGCCGCATCAGCCAGCGCCTTGACGCGGCCATGGTACGCAAAACCGGCGCGATCAAACGCGACTTTCTCAACACCAACCGCCTTGGCTTTTTCGGCCAGACGCTTGCCAATAGCTTGGGCGGCGGCAACATTGCCACCTTTGCCCGAAGCACCCAAGGCTTTGCGCATATCGACTTCTGCCGTCGAAGCGCTGGCCAAAATCTTGCTGCCATCGCCAGAAATGACGCTGGCGTAAATGTGCAAATTGGTGCGGTTCACCGTCAACCGGGCAACGCCCTGAGTGGCGATCCGGATACGGGTCTGACGGGCTCTGCGAAGACGCTGTTCTTTTTTGGTCAACATGTTGCGGCTCCTTATTTCTTCTTGGTTTCTTTGATCGCGACTTTTTCGTCCGCATAACGAATACCCTTGCCCTTGTAGGGCTCAGGTGGACGGATGGCACGAATCTCGGCAGCCACCTGGCCGACGCGTTGACGATCAGCACCCTTGACCACGATCTCGGTCGGCGTGGGTGTTGCAACAGTAATGCCGGCGGGCATGTCCTTGTTGACAGGGTGAGAATAGCCAACAGTCAGGTTGAGTTTTGCACCTTGTGCCTGGGCTTTGTAACCCACGCCAACAAGACTTAACTTTTTCTCAAAACCCTTGGTGACTCCAACCACCATGTTGTTCACCAGTTGACGCATGGTGCCGCTCATGGCGTTGGCTTCGCGAGAGTCGTTAGCCGGCAGAAAACTGAGTTTGCCGGCGTCGCTGGTGACTTTGACCAAGGCATTCTGAGTCAGGAGCAAGGCACCGCCAGTGCCTTTGACACTGATCTGGTCTTCTTTGATTGACACATCCACGCCAGCCGGAACGGTGACGGGCATTTTTCCTATACGGGACATTTTCTGTTTCTCCTCAATGTCACGCTTAGGCGACATAGCAGAGCACTTCGCCACCGACACCGGTAGCGCGCGCTTTGCGATCAGTCATGACGCCCTTGGGGGTTGTGACGATTGCCACACCCAGGCCGTTCTGGACTTGGGGAATGGCATCACTGCCACGGTAAACACGCAGGCCAGGCCGACTGACGCGCTCAATACGCTCAATCACCGGGCGACCAGCGTAATATTTCAGGGCGATTTCAAGTTCAGGCTTGCCGTCTTCGGTATTAACCTTGAAGCCGTCAATATAGCCTTCGTCCTTGAGTACCTGGGCGATCGCTACCTTCACTTTGGATGAGGGTACGCTGACAGTGGTTTTGGCCACCATTTGCGCGTTGCGAATGCGTGTCAACAGGTCGGCGATGGGATCACTCATGCTCATATCTATGTCTCCTACCGCTTACCAGCTGGCCTTGACTATGCCGGGAATTTCTCCGGCAAAAGCCATTTCACGAATCTTTGCACGCGCCAGACCGAAATGCTGGAAGGTGCCACGAGGACGACCGGTGATTGCACAGCGGTTGCGCTGGCGTGTCGGGTTGGCATTGCGCGGGAGCTGTTGCAGACCCAGACGGGCCGCTGCACGCTCTTCATCGCTGCGCTTGAGATCGCTGGCGATCGCCTTGAATTCCGCGTGTTTTTTCGCGTACTTGGCAACCAGTTTGTCGCGCTTGAGTTCGCGCTGAATTAAAGCCATTTTAGCCACAGGTCACCTCAGTTCTTGAAGGGGAAACGGAAGCCTGTGAGCAGTGCTTTGCACTCTTCATCGGTCTTGGCCGTGGTGGTGATGCTGATATTGAGACCGCGCAAGGCATCGACCTTGTCGTATTCAATTTCAGGAAAAATAAT
>JANXLW010000245.1 GCA_025354965.1 Betaproteobacteria bacterium | reverse complement strand
AGATGTTTCCATCTGCACTGCCGGATCACGCAGGGTCGCGCCCGTCAGGAGACCATTGACCACCGTACCGCCGACAAGCAAGCTTTGGTAGCTGAAATTGCCGGGTGCCTTCATGTTGCCGGCAACGTTGGCAAATACCTGTCGTTGTGCGTCCAGGGCATAACGCACACCGACGCTGGGCAAGACCTTGCTGTAGGTCTTGGTCAGGTTGTAATCGGCGCCTTGGCCAGAACCCTCATTGGCAAAGTTGTAGAAGTCACGTTTGATCTCGGAATTGCGCAGACCGAGTTGCAGATTGAGTTTGTCCTGCATCAGGTTGATGCTGTCCTGCACAAACAGGGACGAGGCTTTGCTGATGGTCTGCTGGTTGCGACCCTGGTACGGTGTGCCGTCCTGACGCAAAAGGTAGGCGCTGTCATTTTCAAGCCAGATGTCGGCGGCATTGCCTGCGTTGTCAACTTTCACAGCAGGTTGAGTCTGGATGTGGCGTGCGCGTTCAAACCAGTAGCCCGCCAGAATATTGTTGTTGTCAAGGCGGATATTGGTCTTGAGCGTAACCCCGGGGCGGTAGGTGCGTGTCAATGATCCACGGTAGACCAGAACCTTGTCCAGGTTGTCGCCGTCACCATTGATGTCAGCCAGTCCGCCACCGCGAATAGTGGATGCCCTCGATTCAGTAAGAAGTTGCTCTTCCTGACCGCCTGTGCCAAATCCATACCAGAAATAAGGTTCGGCAGAGACCGAGACGTCCTTGTTGACAGTGTATTCAGCCTTGCTGGTCCACAGGTAATTCTTGAACGGGTTCAAATTGAAACCATAGTAGGTGTCGGCCGCCCCCGGCAGTACATCGTTTTGCGCCGTGCCATTGACCGGCGTGACATGCTGCGGCACCACCGTACTGAAGTCCAATCGATTCCCGGACGTTGCTACGTTTGCTTTGGACAGGGTGAGGAAGTTGTTGTTGACAGCCTTGTTGTACAGCAGGCTGGTGGAGAATGACAAGCTGTTGCCGGGTTTGAATTCGGCTCCGAAATCAATGTGGTCTTTGTCAGCTTTCCCCAACCCCTTGAACTTGTCTGCCTTGGACTTGGAATAAGAGATGTAGGCCCTGGCCATGTCATTGGCAAACTTGCCGGTGTCGACGCGGACATAAGTCTTTGAAAAATTGAGCATTCCCAGCGACTGGGAAACCCGAAAACCAAATTTGTCAGCGGGCGCGCAGGTCACCATGCCGACATTGCCGCCAGACGCGCCGACGTGCGGTGCCTCGGTATCGGTCGAGCCTTGGGTAACGAACACTTCGCAAAGATTGTCCAGGTCGGAATACTCTTGCGGATAGACCGCGAAATTGCCTGAATCATTGACTGGCGCGCCATTGATGGTGAATCCCATCTGGTCACTGTTGGCACCACGAACCCGCAAGCCGCCGCCAAACAGGCCAGTACCATCATAGCTGAAGGCGCTCACACCGGGCAACATTTCGATCGCCTGGTAAGGGTTGCTGGACGGGTTAAGCGTTGCCAGGTGGGCCCGATTGACGGAACTGCGCGCCTTGGGTGTTTCTTCCTGAACAATCAAGCCGGTAGCGGCAACGCCGGCTTGACCTTCAATTGCAATGCGACCAATGTCAGTTGGAGTGGACTGTTGGGCCCAGAGTGTCGATGCGCTGCAAAGTGCGCCGACCAGCAACGCGATTTGGGTGGGTTTGAAATTTTTCATGCGATCAATTTGGTTAAATGGTTGTTGAAAGAAGTTGAAAAGGAGAAAGTAAATTGAGAATTTTTTGGTCAGGAACTGGGGGGACTGAATTGCATGTCCGCACTGAATTTGTGGAACTCCTGGTTGACCCAGGTGTTGACTGGAAAGGGCGGGTAGCTGCCGCGGCGCACGGTGGCAATGGCGGCGTCGTCGAGCAAATTTGAGTTGGAAGACTCAAGAATTCCGGCCTCCAGCAAGGCGCCGCTGCGCGTCAGTGTGAACCAGACTTTCACTTTGCCCTGGGGTCGCTGCTGGCTGGCAGCCCTGCCGGTGGGATAGCGTTTGATGGAATTGAGCATGGCCCTGACCATGCTGGCATATTCGCTTTCCATCGACGCCGCCTGAGCCTTCAGGTTGTCGGCTGGCGGCGCCGTCGCCGGTGCTGGCGACGCGATGACTATTGCCACCGACTTGGGCGGTGGTGCCGTATCCTGTTGCGATAGTTCTACCGGGCTGATCACCGGTGGCGGCGGCACGTCTTGTTGCAGGGGTGGTGGCGCCATGTCGCTGCGCGGTGCCAAGGGCTCTGGTGGCCTGATTTCCCTGGGCGGAGGTGGCGGTGGGGGTGGTGGCAGCAGAACCTCCTGTATCACCGCGGCTTCCAGTGGTTTTCTGATCAGATTGAGCCCTTTGCGTGCCATGCCTGAAAACAGG
>JANXLW010000244.1 GCA_025354965.1 Betaproteobacteria bacterium | reverse complement strand
TGACGATGTCCTTGACGTTTTTGGTAATGCTTGCGACGGCGCATTTTGAAAATGCTGACCTTGTCGTGCTTGCCGTGAGCCACTACTGTGACACTCACCGTTGCGCCGGACACCAAGGGAGTACCCACCTTCAGTTCTGCGCCGTTTCCGACTGCCAAAACCTGGTCGAACACAATCTCTTGGCCTACGTCCGCAGCAATCTGTTCTACTTTAATTTTTTCGCCGGCTGCAACCCGATATTGCTTGCCGCCGGTTTTTATGACCGCGTACATGTTGACCTCTTCAATTTAGCTCTGGGAACGGATTTTCACAGAGCCCATCACTATAGCACATTGGTACCCTGAAGGACTTACCCTGTTTCCATCCGTTTTTTAGCACCGACGAGTTCCTATAATCCCCGAATACAACCGGCTATTTGTCTTGCAAGTCACTCCGTCCAGCTCCGCTGCCTCCCTGTCAATCATCGCGAAGGATATGCGTGAGGTTGATCAAGTTATCTCCCGCCGACTGGACTCCGGGGTGCCGCTGATCGGCCAAGTTTCACGTTACATCATCGCCGCTGGCGGTAAACGGCTACGACCCGCTTTGCTGCTATTGACCAGCGGAGCACTGGGTTATCACGGCGAACAGCGGTTTAACCTGGCTGCCGTGGTGGAGTTCATCCACACCGCAACCCTGTTGCACGACGATGTGGTTGATGAATCAGTCTTGCGCCGGGGCAATGCCACCGCCAACGAAACCTTCGGCAATCCGGCCAGCGTACTGGTTGGTGATTTCTTGTACTCCAGGGCCTTCCAGATGATGGTCGATGCGCAGGACATGCGCGTCATGCAAGTACTGGCCGATGCCACCAACGTTATCGCTGAAGGTGAGGTGCTGCAACTCATGAATATGCATAACGCGTCACTGGATGAGGCGGGGTACCTTCAGGTCATCCGCTCCAAAACTGCCAAATTGTTCGAGGCCAGTGCCCGGGTCGGTGCCATTCTCGCTGGCAGCACAACTGAAATGGAAAACGCTTGTGCCGAGTATGGCCAGGCGCTGGGTACCGCCTTTCAGGTCATTGACGACGTGCTCGATTACACCGGCGATGCCGCAGTCATGGGAAAAAACGTCGGTGACGATCTGCGCGAAGGCAAAGCCACTTTGCCATTGATAGCCGCCATGCGACGCGGCACTTCAAGCGAAGGAGCGATCGTCAGAACCGCTATCGAAACAGGCGGAGTAGCCATGTTGGAACAGGTAGTCAACATCGTTAAATCCACCGGCGCGCTGGAAGTCGCCCAAGTGGCAGCAACGCAGGAAGCCCAGCTCGCCATTGCCGCCGCCAGAAAACTTCCGTCATGCCCGCACACCGAGTGTTTGATAGAATTGGCGACCCAATTACTTGGGCGTCAGCATTGACGCTGCATTCGGGCAGCAACAAAAATTTCGGAATGTGGCGCAGCCTGGTAGCGCACTTCGTTCGGGACGAAGGGGTCGGAGGTTCGAATCCTCTCATTCCGACCATGAGGTCTGACAAAGGCCGCTAACAACATACTGTTAGCGGCCTTTTTCATTGGAAAATCCCAAGCTTTGTGAATAGGCATGACTTAATGGATTGCTCAAAGCAATCTCACGCGCTGCAGGCAGCATGTACGGCAATATTATTTTTGGTGGCGGAATCGGTGCCATCATCGATCACAACAAAGGCAACGGCTACAACTATCCGGATTTACTACCCGTGGAAATGGGAAAGTCTGTCATCGCAGATCGAAAAAACCAGGACCCAACTCCGCCAGCAAAGTGATGTTTGCGCAAGTTTGAAGGTTCTGCTGGTCAGCACTGCAGTCTTTTACAGATTTCCAGTGTCGCCGCGCTGTGATTCATGCTGTAGAAATGCAGACCCGGCGCGCCACCGGCGCGCAGTTGCTCACACAGATCGGTGACCACGTCCAGGCCAAAAGCCTTGATGGATGCGGTGTCATCACCAAAGCTTTGCAGACGCAGACGAATCCAGCGTGGAATCTCGGCACCGCAGGCATCACTGAAACGCATTAGTTGGGTGGAACTGGTGATGGGCATGATGCCCGGCACCACCGACACGTTCAAGCCCAGCGCGTCCACCTCTTCGACAAAGCGGAAGTAGGCATCGGCGTTGTAAAAATATTGCGTGATGGCCGAGTTGGCACCGGCTTTAACTTTTGCAGCAAACGCCTGCAGATCGCTGGCCGGTGACCTGGCTTGGGGATGCACTTCCGGGTAGGCGGCCACCTCAATGTGAAAATCATCCCCACTTTCTTTGCGAATAAAGGCGACCAGATCACTGGCGTATTGAAACTCACCCCCCGCACCGTAGCCGCTGGGCAGATCGCCACGAAGCGTCACCAGTCGCTTGACGCCCATGGTCTTGAGTGTGGCCAGTTGTGCAGCCACGGTGGTGCGCGTAGCCCCAATGCAGGAAAGATGCGAGGCGGCACTCACACCCTCGGCCAGAATATCGTGCACCGTGTTGAAAGTGCCCTCCTGTGTAGAACCACCGGCACCAAAAGTTACCGAACAGAACTCCGGTTTCAGTGCATACAGTTGCTGGCGCACCAAGCGCAGTTTTTCCACACCTTCGGCAGTTTTCGGAGGGAAAAACTCTATGCTCAAAGGCATTTTCGAGATATCGCTCATGACGTGTCCTACTTCCTGGCACAAATAAAAAACTCGTGGTTGCCGTCGCCACCCGCAATGGCCGAATCAAACCATGCGGTCACGGTCAAATCAAGCGCGGCGCAGGCCTCGCGCAAACGCTGCTCGACAAACAAATAAAGACTGCCATCTTTCACGATGCCACCCTTGCCCACCTGACCGGGTTGCAACTCGAACTGGGGCTTGACCAGCGTCAGCAGGGTGCCGCCGCTTTTAAGCAAAGGTACGATGGCCGGTAGCACCAGGGTTTGCGAGATAAAGGACAAATCGGCGACGATCAGGTCAAACTCCGGCACAAACTCCGAGGCCTCACTTTCGTCCCCGTCAAACTGTCCTTCTACCCCAATACTTTCTTCGTAAGCAGCGATCAAATCAGCAGCAACCAGCGATCGAGCGTTGACTTTTTCGACACACAGCACACGCGGGTCTGCGCGCAGTCGCGGATGCAACTGGGCACTGCCCACATCAACCCCAACCACCCTTGCCGCACCCCGCTGCAGCAGACAATCGGTAAAGCCGCCGGTGGACTGACCAACATCCAGGCAAGCCAGTCCGCCAACAGACAAGCCCACCTGCTTGAGCGCTGCCTCGAGCTTGAGACCGCCACGCGAAACATAGCGTGCCTCCGAGTCATCGAGCAAACGCACCTGGGCATCGGGCGCAATCTCGTCACCGTTTTTGGTGATGGTTTTCCACTCATCCCCTTTGCGCCATTGCAAGCCATTGGCAATCAACCGTTGCGCCTGCGAGCGGCTGGCGGCCAGCTGGTGCGCCACCAGAAATTGATCAGCGCGCATCAATAGCGGTAACTGTTGGCCTTGTACGGGCCGGCCTTGTCCACGCCGATGTAGGCGGCCTGCTCGTCGGTCAGTTCACTCAACATGGCGCCGACTTTTTTCAGGTGCAAACGCGCCACTTTTTCGTCCAGGTGCTTGGGCAACACATAGACCTTGCCGACCTTGTATTCCTTCGGCTTGGTGAACAGTTCGATCTGCGCAATCGTCTGATTGGCAAAGCTCGACGACATGACAAAGCTGGGGTGGCCGGTGCCGCATCCCAGGTTCACCAGACGGCCCTTGGCCAGCAGGATGATGCGCTTGGCCGGTGTTTTTCCCTTGGCCGGGAAGATCACATGGTCAACCTGCGGTTTGATCTCTTCCCACTTGCATTTGTCCAACGAGGCAACGTCGATTTCGTTGTCGAAATGACCGATGTTGCAAACGATGGCCTGGTCTTTCATGGCCGCCATGTGCCTGTAAGTGATGACGTTCTTGTTGCCGGTGCAGGTCACAAAAATATCGCACTTGTCGGCGGCGTATTCCATCGTCACCACCTTGTAGCCTTCCATCGCCGCCTGCAGCGCATTGATCGGGTCAATCTCGGTGACCCAGACCTGGGCCGACAGTGCGCGCAGAGCTTGCGCCGAACCTTTACCGACATCGCCGTAACCGGCCACACAGGCCACCTTGCCGGCGATCATCACGTCGGTGGCGCGCTTGATGGCGTCCACCAGCGATTCGCGGCAGCCGTACAGGTTGTCGAACTTGCTCTTGGTCACCGAATCGTTGACGTTGATGGCGCGCAAGGCCAGCGTGCCCTTAACCGACATCTCGTTCAAACGGTGCACGCCGGTGGTGGTTTCCTCGGTCACGCCCAGGATTTGCGGCAGACGTTTGGAGTACCACAGCGGGTCGATCGCCAGGTGGGCCTTGATGGCGTTGAACAGGCAGATCTCTTCTTCCGAACCGGGAGCGGCCAGCACCGAGATGTCTTTCTCGGC
>JANXLW010000218.1 GCA_025354965.1 Betaproteobacteria bacterium | reverse complement strand
CTGAAGCGCGCGACGTTCGCCTGCTGATGATCGACCCCAAGATGCTGGAGATGTCGATCTACGAGGGTATCCCGCATTTGCTGGCACCTGTGGTTACCGACATGCGCCAGGCCGCACAGGGCTTGACTTGGTGCGTGGCGGAGATGGAGCGTCGCTACAAGCTGCTGAGCAAGATGGGCGTGCGCAACCTGGCCGGCTACAACGTCAAGATTGCCGAGGCCAGGGCGCGCGGCGAATTTGTCCCCAACCCGTTCAGCCTGACACCAGAATCCCCGGAGCCGCTGGACCGTTTGCCGCACATCGTGGTGGTGATTGACGAGCTGGCCGATTTGATGATGGTGGTGGGCAAGAAGATCGAGGAATTGATTGCCCGCCTGGCGCAAAAGGCGCGCGCTGCCGGCATCCACCTGATTTTGGCCACCCAGCGCCCCAGCGTGGATGTGATCACCGGTTTGATCAAAGCCAATATTCCAACCCGCATCGCGTTTCAGGTCAGCAGCAAAATCGACAGCCGCACCATTCTCGACCAGATGGGTGCCGAAGCGCTGCTGGGCATGGGCGACATGCTGTACATGCCCAGCGGCACCGGGCTGCCCATTCGCGTGCACGGTGCGTTTGTAAGCGACGAAGAAGTGCACCGCGTGGTGAACTATCTGAAGTCCCAAGGAGAGCCCAATTACATTGAAGGCTTGCTCGAAGGTGGCACAGACGACGGCGTGGCGGACCTGCTGGGGGAGGGCGGCAACGGTGCTGGTGAAAAGGACCCGATGTACGACCAGGCGGTTGAGGTTGTGTTGAAGAACCGCCGGGCCAGCATCTCGCTGGTGCAGCGCCACTTGAAAATTGGCTACAACCGGGCTGCCCGGTTGGTGGAAGACATGGAAAAAGCCGGCTTGGTGAGTTCCATGAGCAGCAGCGGTCAGCGTGAAATTCTGGTGCCGGCCCGGGCAGAAATTCAATGAGACGTTTCGTGATTGCCTCTTTCGCAGCGACTTGCGCTTGTGTTGCCGCGGCCGGCGGTCTTGAAAGTCTTGAAGTATTCGTGAAAACGGTAAAAACCGGTCGCGCGGATTTCACTCAGGTGGTCACGGCACCGGCCAGGGAAGGGCAGACACCGCGTGTTAAGTCGTCCAGCGGAACTTTCGAATTTTCCAGACCCAATCGCTTTAAGTTCATCTACAAAAAGCCGTTTGAGCAAAGCATCGTGGCCGATGGCCAGACACTGTGGTTGTTTGATGTGGACCTGAATCAGGTGACGGCTCGCAAGCAGTCGCAAGTGCTGGGCTCCACCCCGGCGGCACTTGTCGCATCGGCGTCGGATGTGGGCGTCTTGCGGGCCGATTTCCTGTTGACCGCAGGTCCGGACAAGGATGGACTTGAGTGGGTGCTTGCCACGCCGAAGGCAAAAGATAGCTCACTGCAAAGCGTTGCTGTCGGTTTGCGCGCAGGCGAACTGGTGACGCTAGAAATTCTGGACAGTTTTGGTCAGAAGTCGAGTCTGCATTTCACCGCTTTTGTTGCCAACAAGCCAGTGCAGGCGTCTGATTTTGAGTTCAAGCCGCCGCCCGGCGCGGATGTGATTCAACAGTGATGTAAATTGTTAGCGCAGGAGCCCGATCAGAAGCATGGATGAACGGTGCGCCACTGCACCGGCCTGTGGTTGTGGGCTGTACGCCGCCTGAAACAGGCATCCAAGCAGTGGCAGCACTAGCGCAACGTTTTGCCGGCGACCCGATAACCATGAAGCGTTGATGGTTAAGTTGACCGTCCTGATGACCAGTCAATCCAATTTACGACACTGCGCACCAAGGATCCAAGCCAACGATCCAAGTAGACAGACGTTCTTTTTATTGAAAGTTAGAGTGCTATGACAGACCCTTCCACAAAAACCGCAGGCGCGCGAGCATTTTTGTTTCTTTGCCTGGTCGCCGTGCTGGCGGCGATGTTGTTTGCGGTCAATCGATTGATGGTGCAGGCCTGGTCATTGGCGTTGGTGGCACTGGCGGTGTTCGCTTTCGCCTGTGGCAAGACCGTTACCGGGCGCTGGTTGGGCGCTCTGATTGACGAGCGAAATGTGATTTCGTTGTCGCGTTTTCAGACTGTCCTGTGGACTCTGTTAGTCCTTTCGGCTTACCTGACCGCGGCACTGTACAACATCTTTTCAGGGCAGGCCATGCCCCTGAAAATAGAGATCCAGGAGGAGCTTTGGTGGCTGATAGGTATCAGTACGGCTTCCCTGGTTGCCTCGCCACTCATCCTGAACACCAAATCAGAGAAAGTGCCCGACGCAGCAGAAGTCACCAACACGTTCAACACGCTGCAACGTCAGAACGTAACCGACAGTTCACCCGCCACCAAAGGACACATCGTGGTAAATACCGACATTTCGGGGGCGCGTTGGTCGGACATGTTTACCGGGGAGGAAGTTGGCAATGCTGCGCACATGGATGTAGCAAGGTTGCAAATGTTCTTGTTCACCATCATCACGGTTATCGCATACGGCGTAGTTCTGGCACACATGTTTGCCGGCGATCTCTCGCATGGCATTGCAAGCTTGCCGACCTTGGACAAGAGCATGGTGGCATTGATCGCCATCAGCCATGGCGGTTACCTCACTTCAAAAGCCGTGCCACACAGCCAGACAGGAGCTTGACCCCTTCGGTTTGCCAAAGAGGCAATGATGAGTAGATCAGAATAAGGGCTGGCTCGTTAAAGATTTATAGGGAGACTACGCATGCGCACAATGGCAATTGCCCTGATAGTGGCCGCGGTAACCTCGGTCTCAGCGGCCGAATTCGACACCCCCTGGAAGGATCACAGCGTCGCACTTGTGATCGACCCTTACTACGCGAACGCCATCGACTGGGAAAAGCTGAAAACCGAAACCCGCGTAGTCGCAATCATCCACAAGGCGACGATCGGCTTGACTAAATTGGATCCCGGCTACTTCAAGCGCAAGGAAGAGGCCAGAAAACGCGGTTACCTTTGGGGTTCATATCACTGGGGTGTCACTGGCGAGCCCGAAAAGCAGGCTGACTTTTACATTGATACGGTCAAGCCGGAGCCTGACGAACTAATCGCCTTGGACCTCGAGGATGCCCAGTCAAAAACCTTGATGAATGTGGACGAAGCAATACGCTTCGTTGAACGCGTCAAAGCTCGAACCGGCCGCTATCCGGTGCTCTACACGAATCACTCCAGCGCTAAGCTCATTGCCACAAAGTACAAGAACAGCGTGTTCACTAAGACTCCGCTGTGGTACGCACGTTTCAAGCCAAGGGTCACAGACTTTCCGGCTGGCGTCTGGCCCAGTTACACGCTCTGGCAGTTCTCAAGCGAGCTACTTGCCCAGATGCCAATACCCGGAACGAGGCCAGACATGGACGTCAATGTGTTTAACGGCACTGCCGAGCAGCTCAAAGCGTCGTGGCCGCTTACGAAGGCTCCCGGTTTGAACTGAATCCGGACTTCGCCTTGCCGAAAAGGAGTCCCGCCAAACTTGAAGTCGACCAACTGGAGTGGCGAGGCCGGTGCCGATCCATCCACCGATGGGCGAGGTCACCCGGTGCTGGCTGCGTGAGTGGCATTGGCCCGCGCCTCATACTGTCAAATGCCCAGAAATCGGCGGGGACCAATGCCACTCACTCCGCTGGAAATGTTCCTGGATCACGTGGCAAGTTTTGGGTCGCGGCGGCGCGGTGGTTTGCAGCGCAACCCGACAGCCGCCACATCGTCCAACAGAGGAAGTGCAGGACTTTCTTCGTGCCTGGCGGGCAGGCTTAAGGTAGGCATGACATTCCTTCTCTTGGGTAGTCGCGGGGGAACTGTTTTTTGGCATTCGGCACCACATTGTCGCCAGGCAGGGCAGTGCAGCCATGCCCGGTTTGAAGTGGGCAGATCAAAGCGACGCTCACCACACAACGTGATGCAGAGCTACTTTTTAGTTCCGCCGCCTAGACTCAAAAAGTCGCCATCCTTGCCCAGCGACAGCAAGCCGGCCTGGGCGTAAATGCCCAGCTTGGCGCGTGTGTCCACGATGTCGAGGTTGCGCATGGTCAGCTGGCCAATGCGGTCAGCCGGCGAGAACGGCGCGTCTTCAACCTTTTCCATGCTCAGGCGCTCAGCGGCGTAGGTCAGGTTGGGGGAACTGGTGTTGAGCAGGGAATAGTCGTTGCCACGGCGCAGTTCCAGTGTCACTTCGCCGGTGATGGCGCGTGCCACCCAGCGCTGCGCGGTTTCGCGCAGCATGATGGCCTGCGGGTCGAACCAGCGGCCCTGGTACAGCAACCGGCCTAGCCTGCGGCCGTTGTCGCGGTATTGTTCGATCGTGTCTTCGTTGTGGATGCCGGTAACCAGTCGCTCGTAGGCGATGAACAGCAGCGCCAGGCCGGGGGCCTCATAAATGCCACGGCTCTTGGCCTCGATGATGCGGTTCTCGATCTGGTCGCTCATACCCAAGCCATGGCGCCCACCAATGCGATTGGCCTCCAGAATCAGTGCCACGAGGTCCGCGTACTCCACGCCGTTCAAGGCGACCGGACGGCCTTCTTCAAAGCGCACCGTCACTTCTTCGCGCTGGACCTGGACTTCGTCTTTCCAGTGAGCCACACCCATGATGGGGTTGACGATCTTCATGCCGGTGCTCAGGTGTTCCAGGTCTTTTGCCTCGTGCGTGGCGCCCAGCATGTTGGAGTCGGTTGAGTAAGCTTTTTCAGCCGACATCTTGTAGCCGAAGCCGTGCTGCGTCATGAACGCCGACATTTCGGCGCGTCCACCGAGCTCATCAATGAACAACTGGTCGAGCCAGGGTTTGTAAATTTTCAGGGACGGGTTGGTGAGCAGTCCGTAGCGGTAAAAACGCTCGATGTCGTTGCCCTTGAAGGTGCTGCCATCGCCCCAGATATTGACATCGTCTTCTTTCATGGCCGCCACCAGCATGGTGCCGGTCACGGCGCGACCTAGCGGCGTGGTGTTGAAGTAGGTGACGCCCGCAGTGGAGATGTGAAAAGCCCCGCTTTGCAGAGCGGCAATACCCTCGGCCGCCAACTGACTGCGGCAGTCACTCAGGCGCGCCAGCTCAGCACCATATTCCATGGCCTTGCGCGGGATTTCGTCATAGTCGGTTTCGTCGGGCTGGCCCAGGTTGGCGGTATAGGCGTAGGGGACGGCACCCTTGAGCTTCATCCAGTGCAGCGCGGCGCTGGTGTCCAGGCCGCCCGAGAAAGCAATGCCGACTTTTTGACCGACGGGGAGATTTTGGAGAATGGTAGCCATGGGGTTTGCAGTGCAGTTTGAAGTAAGCGGCGATTTTAGGCGACCCACATCTGTGGATTCAGACCGGACCGCGGCTGAGTTAACCAATTCGTGATCGCCAGACCGGCTCGTTAAAGCCAACTGTCACCTGACCATCGGCCCATTGCACTACCGGGCGCTTGATCACGCTGGGTTGTGCCAGCATCAGGCTGCGGGCGCTGGCGGTGTCGGTTACACCCGCTCGTGTGGCGTCGTCGAGTCGGCGCCACGTGGTGCCACGGCTGTTGACCAGTGGTTCCCAACCCAGGGCCTCGATCCAGGCGTCCAGACGCTGGTCTGGTACCCCCTGCTTTTTGAAGTCGTGAAATTGGTAGCTCAAGCCTTGCGCACTGAGCCAGGCGCGGGCCTTCTTGACGGTGTCACAGTTGGTAATGCCGTACAGGGTAATGAGTTGTTTGTTCATGGGCATGATCATGCCGTACTCGGCGACAATGGTGGTCTGTATGAAAACACAAGCGCAAACCTTGGATGAATGGCTGGCACATTGTGAGCGGCTGCATCCAAAAAATATCGATTTGGGCCTGCAGCGCGTCAAAGTAGTGGCAGACCGGATGGGTCTTCACTTCAAATGTCCGGTCATCACGGTGGCGGGTACCAACGGCAAAGGTTCGACCTGTGCCATGCTGGAATCCATACTGCGTCAGGCCGGCTATCGCACGGGGGTTTACACCTCACCGCATCTGGTGCGTTTCGAAGAGCGGCTGCGCTTGCAGGGAGACCCGGTCAGCGCCGTCGATATGGTGGCTGCTTTCGCAAGAGTGGAAAGTGCCAGAGTTCAAGGCGAAGTCCAGGTTTCGCTGACCTACTTTGAATTTTCCACGCTCGCCATTTTGGACGTGATGGTGCATGCTGACCTGGATGTGGTGATTCTGGAGGTGGGCCTGGGCGGTCGGCTGGATGCTGTCAACATCATCGAACCCGATTGCGCCGTGATCACCAGTATCGACCTGGATCACATGGAGTTGCTAGGCCCGGACCGGGAGTCCATTGGTTTCGAGAAGGCCGGCATCATGAGAACCGGGCGACCGGTGGTGGTCAGTGATCCGATGCCACCTCAAAGCGTTCTCGACCGGGCGCTGGAAGTCGGTGCGGATCTGTGGCGTCTTGGCGTTGACTTCAATGTGTCGGGCGACAAACAGCAATGGGGTTGGGC
>JANXLW010000203.1 GCA_025354965.1 Betaproteobacteria bacterium | reverse complement strand
CCAGTTCTGCCAGCGAGATGGCAGCATCCATGTCGACCGCAACGATGCGCGACACACCCTGCTCTTGCATCGTCACACCAATCAATTGCCTGGCCATTTCCATGGCGATCTTGTTATGACTGATAAACAGAAACTGGGTCTCACTGCTCATCCTCGCCACCAGTTTGGCATAGCGTTCAGTATTGGCATCGTCCAGCGGCGCATCCACCTCATCGAGTAAACAAAACGGTGCCGGATTAAGTTGAAAAATTGCAAACACCAGCGCAATCGCCGTCAATGCTTTTTCACCACCCGACAGCAAATTGATAGTCTGGTTTTTCTTGCCTGGAGGCTGTGCAATCACCTGCACGCCGGAGTCAAGAATCTCTTCGCCAGTCATAACAAGCCGGGCGTTGCCGCCACCAAAGAGCTCCGGGAACATCTTGCCAAAGTGTTCGTTGACCGAGTTGAAAGTACCCGACAGTAAATCCC
The DNA here is from genome assembly GCA_025354965.1 of Betaproteobacteria bacterium. Lineage (GTDB taxonomy): Bacteria > Pseudomonadota > Gammaproteobacteria > Burkholderiales > Burkholderiaceae_C > Rhodoferax. The sequence continues at coordinate 3,705 of JANXLW010000203.1, read as the reverse complement.
GGGTTTCGCCATCGATCTTTTTGATGGCGTCTTGCAGCGTGGTCATTGCTTCGTTGAGGTCCGCCGACTGGGCATCCAGAAAGTTCTTGCGTGCGCTCGCCAGGGTCAACTCATCGAGTGCTGCCAGGTTAACTGCTCCGAGGTCCGCGATGTCCCGATTAAGGCGGTCAATCTGGCCTTGCAAGCCACCCAGGCGCACCTTGCCATCGGTGATCGATTGGGCCACCGCTTGCAGATCTGACTGGGCTTCCATGAGCAGTTGTGTGTACTGCTCAAATCCAAGTCGAGCCGCCTGCTCCTTGAGTTGAAATTCAGTAATGCGCTGCCGCAGCGGGTCGAGTTGGCGCTCCAATTGCAATCGACGCTCGTCACCGGCCCGCAATTTTGCGGTCAGATCGTCGTACTCGCTGCGCTTGGTCCCCAGCACCTGCTCGCGCTGCAGCTTGACCGTCAGTGCGCTTTGCAAGCCGCCCTGCGCAGCGGCATCATTGAGGCGCTCCAATTCATCATGAGCTCGTTGCACTTCAGTCACGACAGACTCTGCCTGTTGCTGTGCTGCTTCAACAATGCGTGCCAACTCCGCCTTTCGTGCATCTAGGCTGCGCATTGAAAAATTCGCCTCCTGTGCCTGACGATCCAGACTAAGCTGCTGCTCTTTCGATTCTCTCAAGCGGCGCTCGGCCGTCAGCACCCTTTCGTCAAGCTGAGCGTGCCGTTCCTGGGTGTTGGCAAGCTGCATGTCGAGCTCTTCAAAACGACTCTCCGCGGTGACTCGACGTTCCTGCAAATCACCCAGTTGCGCGTCGACTTCGGCCAGATCGTCGGCAATTTGCGAACTGCGAACACGCATCTGCTCGGCCGCCTGTGTCAGGCGCAGCGCCTCTACCTGCAACGCATGGACCTGGCGTTGATTTTCGGTCGCTTCATGACGCACGACCAGCAGGCGCTGTGAGGCATCCGAATAAGCTGCTTCACAGCGTACCAATGCGGCTCGCGTTTCGTCGCTGATCAAGGTTTGTGCCCTGAGTTGTTTATCCAGATTTTCAATTTCCTGGGCACGTGCCAACAACCCTGCCTGCTCCGAGTCCGGTGCGTAAAAACTGACACTGAATGGACCCACGGCGTGCCCCGTTTTTACAAAAATCAATTCGCCCGGCTGCAGCTTGTGACGGTTGGTCAAAGCGCTCTCAAAACTTTCGGCTACGAAACACCCCTGCAACCAATCATTCAAAACCGCGCGCTGCCCTGCGTCATGAAGTTTCAGTAAATCGGACAGGCGCGGCAGTACCGATGGCATTGAAGGACCGCCCGCCGACGGTGGGCTGTAGAACGCGAGCTTGGCCGGTGGTGCATCATTGCCAAACGCCCCAACCATGTCCAGGCGCGACACCTCCAAGGCACCGAGACGTTCTCGCAGCGCACCTTCCAGGGCGTTTTCCCAACCCTGCTCAATGTGAATACGACTCCACAAACCCGGCAAACTGTGCAGCCCGTGCCTGGCCAACCAGGGTTGCAACTTGCCGTCGGTCTTGACCCGTTCCTGCAAAGCTTTAAGAGCCTCTATTCTGGCCGACAAGTCGGCCAGACGAGCCGATTCAGTGTTGACGACTTGCTGTTGGGCGCGCCGACTGCTGTCGAGTTGCGGTACGGCATCCTGCAGGTCATGCAAACAGGCGTCAGCCACGCGGGTGGTCTCCAGGGCTTGGTCAAGCTGACTTTGCAGGTTCCGCAATCGAACTTCGTCAGGCGCGATCAGTGCATTTTTATCAGTGCTCAGGCGTTCGCGGCGACCCACCAGTTGGCGCGACTGCTCCTCTATGCTGCGCTGCTCCGCCGCCAGCACCTGAATTTGCTGCTGCACCAGGTTGACGCTGGTGCGCTGTTCATTGGCAGCTGACTGGGCCAGGCGCATGGCCTCTTCGAGATCAGGCAATTGCTGCGCCTGATCCTGCAACTGGGCCGCCAACAATTCAGTTTTTTCTTCAGCGAGCGCCGCCAGTACAGACAGGCTTTCAATCTCGGTCTGGGCGTCTTGCTTGCGCACGGACCATAGATCAGCTTGCTCCTTTAGCGCTGTCAATCGGAGTTCAACACGCTGGCGGCTCTCCACCACGAAACGAATTTCGACCTCGAGTCGACCGACCTCGGTACTGGCTTCATACAACAAGCCCTGAGCCTGATTGACCTGGTCACCCGCTGCGTAATGCGCTTGTCGAACCGACTCCAGTTCATTTTCAATGTGACGCAAGTCGGCGACCTGACTCTCCAGTGCATTGACCGCTGTTTGCGCATCGGCTCTGACTTTGGACTGTTCGGTCTCGGACTCTGCCCGCTTGAGAAACCAGAGCTGATGCTGGTGCAGCGCAACTTCTGCCTGCAGCGCGTTGTATCTTTTGGCGACTTCGGCCTGCTTTTCCAGTTTGTCCAGATTGGCATTGAGCTCACGCAAAATGTCTTCCACACGGGTCAGATTTTCGCGCGTATCAGACAGACGATTTTCAGTCTCGCGACGACGTTCCTTGTATTTGGAAACGCCGGCCGCCTCTTCCAGAAACAAACGCAGTTCTTCCGGCTTGCTTTCGATGATGCGGCTGATGGTGCCCTGGCCGATGATGGCGTAGGCCCGCGGCCCCAGCCCGGTGCCCAAAAATACGTCCTGTACATCACGCCTACGCACCGGTTGATTGTTGATGTAATAACTGCTGGTGCCATCGCGCGTCAGCACCCTTTTCACGGCAATTTCGCCGAACTGGCTCCATTGACCACCGGCACGATGGTCCGCGTTGTCAAAAGCCAGTTCCACACTGGCGCGGCTGGCCGCTTTGCGCGTGTTGGTGCCGTTAAAGATGACGTCCTGCATGGAGTCACCGCGCAGTTCCGAGGCCTTGGACTCGCCCAGTACCCAGCGTACCGCGTCCATGATGTTCGATTTGCCGCAGCCGTTGGGACCAACCACTCCCACCAACTGTCCTGGCAGCATGAAAGTGGTCGGTTCGACGAAGGACTTGAACCCCGATAACTTGATTGAATTAAGACGCACGGATTGCTTACGCTACTTGAGTTGAATTGAGGGTATCAGGAGCTGCTTGCCAGCCCGCAAAACATGGCAACATGATAACTTGCCGGCCTTGCCTCAGGTCGCTAGCGCGGCCGTTGCATGAGCCATGGCCATCACTTGATGTGGAGAATGGGTTTTCAGTCGGTGATCGCTCCATACTTGGCGCCACTTGCGCGCACCCGCCAAGCCGTGGCGCAAACCCAGCATATGACGGGCAACGGCCAGCCACGGCGTGCCGTTTTCGCTGGCTTCGCGAATCATGTAGTGGCACATCTGCTCTTCGACCTGCTCGCGGGAAAGCGAAGATGGAGCGACAGCGTAGAACGCCGCATCCCAAGTGGAAAGCCACCACGGATTGTGATAAGCCTCACGGCCCAGCATCACACCATCGAGATGCTGCAGATGCGCTGCAACCTGGCCGTTGTCGGTGACGCCACCATTGACGACAAGTGTGAGCAATGGAAAATCTCTCTTCAGTCGGTAAGCCCAGTCGTAGCGCAATGGAGGCACTTCACGATTTGCCTTGGGTGACAAGCCCTTGAGCCATGCATTGCGAGCATGCACGATGAAGATACGGCAGCCGGCTTCGCTGACCGTTCCTACAAAATCGCGCACAAAATCGTAACTCTCCGCCTTGTCGATGCCAA
>JANXLW010000137.1 GCA_025354965.1 Betaproteobacteria bacterium | reverse complement strand
CAGGCACACCGTCGAGCCGCTTGTACTTGAGCACGTCGTCCACCATTTGCCGACTGACCAGGCTGGTATCGGCAAACAGCAATTCCAGCAAGGGTTTGAGTTCACGGCGTGAGGGCGCTCGGGCGAAACCATCGGTGTAGTCGGCGTTGATCTCGGTGCCCAAGCCGGCGCTGCCAATGAGCGTGAGCGACGCCACGCGCCGCGGCTTGACCAGTGCCAGCTTGGCGGCGATGGCTGCGCCCATGGAGTGCCCCACCAGATGCGCACGCTCGACCCGAACGGCGTCGAGAAAGTCGCCCACAAAACCCGCCAGCGCACCCAAGGTGGCGCCAGGCAGGCGGATGGCGGACTGGCCGTGGCCGGGCAGGTCCAGCGCCAGTACCGGCGCCTTCTCGCCCACGGCGTCGATGTTGAACAGCCAGTTGTCGAGGTCGCCCCCGAAGCCGTGAATGAACAACACCGGTGTGCCCTCGGCCACCCCCTTGCGCGCAAAACGTGTGCGGATGCCCCGGATCTCGACAAACTCGTAGGCGAGGGCCGCCTCGCCGTCGTCCTCGTCCGCTGCGGGCGTGACATAGGCCGCCACATAGGCGTCGATGTCGGCGTCGCTCACGTCGTCCCCCGCCATCACACCCAACAACGCCTTGACCGGCAACAAGTCCCCCACTGCGGCGAGCTTGCGCCGAAGCAAGCCAGGGTCGGGTGCCTCGACCGCGTTGGCGATCTTGTCGGTTTCGACTTCCAGTATCGGCATACCCACGCTAATGGTTGTACCTTCCTCGACCAGCCACTGGGTGACCGTGCCTTCCTTCATCGATAAGCCCCACTTGGGCATGACGATGGGTGTGATACCAGCCATCAGTTTCTCCCCGCCTTGAGCGTGCGGCGCACTGCGTCAGCGATTTGCGCGGCGCTCGGGATATACAAATCTTCCAGAGTCGGCGAGAACGGCACCGGCGTGTGCGGCGGAGAGACCATCTCGATGTGCGCCTTGAGCGCGCCAAAGGCGTACATCGCGACCTGGGCCGAAATGTCGGTGGCAATATTGCAGCGCGGGCTGGCCTCGTCCACGCATACCAGCCGACCGGTCTTGGTCACGCTGTCGAGTATGGTGTCCATGTCCAGCGGCGAGAGCGTGCGCAAGTCGACGATTTCGACCTCGACGCCTTCCTTGGCCAATACCGCAGCCGCTTCCAGCGAGCGGTGCACCATCAGGCCATAGGTCACGATGCTGCAGTGCTTGCCATCGCGCACCACGCTGGCTTCGCCAAACGGAATGGCGTAGGAAGCCTCGGGTACTTCGCCTTCAATCGCGTAGAGATTCTTGTGCTCGCAAAAGATCACCGGATCGTTGTCGCGGATCGACTGGAGCAGTAAGCCCTTGGTGTCGTAGGGGTTGCTTGGGCACACCACCTTCAGGCCCGGAATGTGGGTGAACAGCGGTGTCAGCATCTGACTGTGCTGGGCAGCGGCGCGAAAGCCCGCTCCCACCATCGCGCGGATCACGACCGGGGTTTCGGCCTTGCCGCCAAACATGTATTTGAACTTGGCTGCCTGGTTGAAGATCTGGTCAAAGCACACGCCCATGAAGTCGATGAACATCAGTTCTGCCACCGGGCGCATGCCGCACGCGGCCGCGCCAATGGCGGCGCCGATGTAGGCGCTTTCGGACAGAGGGGTGTCGAGCAGGCGGTCGCCGTGCTTGGCGTACAAGCCCTTGGTAACACCCAGAACGCCGCCCCAGGCATCCTTTTCGCCATCGGCGCCGGCACCGCCGACAATATCTTCACCCATGCAGATCACGCTGGGGTCTGCCGCCATTGCCTGGTCCAGTGCCTCGTTGACGGCTTGCTTCATGCTAATTTTTCGGGCCATGTTGGTCTCCTTAATACGCTGTTTATCCGGTTTAGTAAGTGACGTAGACGTCGGTCGTGAGGTCGGCCAGTGTGGGCAGCGGCGCGGCCTTGGCTTGCGCCACTGCGCTTTCGATCAGCGCCATGACTTCGCTGTCGATGGCGGCGAGCTCGCCCGAGCTGATGACACCGGCGGCTATGACCTGCGCAGCCAGCTTTTTCAGACAGTCGGAGTTGGCGCGGATGTCGTCGAGTTCGCCTGGCGCACGGTAGGTTTGCGCGTCGCCCTCAAAGTGTCCGTGGAACCGCACCATTTTGCACTCCAGCAGCGACGGCCCGCCGCCTTCGCGCGCACGCCGGATGATTTCGCCGGCAGCCTCGTACACCGCGAACAGGTCGGTGCCGTCCACGGTAATGCCCGGCATGCCAAAGCCGGCTGCGCGGTCGACGAAGCTATCGACCGCCGTGGCGTAGTCGCGCGAGGTGGATTCGGCGTAGCCGTTGTTCTCGACCACGAAGATCGCCGGCAGATTCCACACCCCGGCCAGATTCAGGCTTTCCAGAAATGTGCCCTGGTTGGAAGCGCCATCACCCACAAAGCTGATCGCCACTTCGCCTTTCTTGCGGTACTTGGCCGCCAGCGCTGCGCCACAGACCAGCGGCGCGCCTGCGCCCAAAATGCCGTTGGCACCCATCATGCCCTTGCTCAGGTCGGCGATGTGCATGGAGCCGCCCTTGCCCTGGCAGGAACCCCCTTTCTTGCCGTAGATTTCTTTCATCATGCCAAACACATCCACGCCTTTGGCAATGCAATGGCCGTGACCACGGTGCGTGCTGGCAATGCGGTCGCCGTCGCCCAGGTGCGCCATGATGCCGGTGGCAGCGGCTTCTTCGCCGGCGTACAGATGGACAAAGCCTGGAATATCGCCGCGACTGAAGTCGACGTGCAATCGCTCTTCAAATTCACGAATCGTTCGCATCGTGCGGTAAGCCTTGAGCAAGTCCTCGCGGGACAGTGGGAAGGGATTGGTGCCTGCCATGGTGAATGTCTCCTGTTTTTAGGGGCTGGGGGAAGAATGGCGGAACAAGCCTTCGCGTGCAGCGGTCTGCAAGCAACGGGCTACGTCCACCGTGGGGAACGCATTCTCGCGCAGAGTGACGCTGACCTGCTGGCCAACGTCAAAAGTGAACTCGCGCTCGCCGTCGAGCGCCACCACACCGGCACTGCTGGCCACCGCAAATGGCACGCCTGCAGGCATGGCCGACCAGTCGGCAATCGCAATCTTGCTGATCATTCCTGGCGCTATCGGAACGCTCAGGTGCAGCCGGGTGGAGGCGGCGTCGCACCCTAGTTGAATAGCCAAGCCGCCGGGCTCGCCGCGTCCCACGGGTTGGAGCAGGCCGCCGATCGCGGATAAGCCGATCACCTGCGGATCGGCAAACGTCAGGTAGGCTGCGCTCAGACTGTCGGTCTTCCACAGCGCGCGCGCGCCAATGAAACGGTCCGAACCAATGACGACATCAACGATGGCAATGTCACGCGCCACACCCTCGACGCCGACTTCCAGCACCTTGTTGGGCGACAGCGCCTGCACGGCGCTGAGTTGGCCACTGGCATACAGGCCTACGGCCAACGCGGCAATGGTGGGTTCGCGCATTTCCGGGAAAGCGTTGTTGGTCCCAGTGGATAGTCCGGCAATCGGTACCATCGGCAAACCATGGCGCGTGCCCGCCATGAGTTCGCGCACAACGGCGCGGTGGGTGCCGTCGCCGCCGAGCACCACCATCGCCTTGACCCCGGCGTGCTGCATTGCACGCGCCGCAGCAAAGGTGTCGTCCACGCTGGAGGTCACATCCATGTCCACAAACTCCACCCGGGGGAAACGATGGTGCAGGTTGCGTTCGCGCTGCAGACTGCGCAGCAGCATGGCACTGATGCCGGCCTTGTCGGGCATCATCAGCACGTGTTCGATGCCTCCCGCAGCCAGCGTGGTGAGCACCCGCAACACGATGTTGACGCGCTCCGAAGTCTGCAAATTGCTGGCGTTGGCGATGATGCGCCGAATGTCGCGCGCGGACACCGGATTGGCGATGATGCCGACGCTAGCAGGTGCACTGAACCGGGTTGCAGTCATGCGCTGATTTCCTAGTACCTCCGAGCAGAACCGCAAGGCCCGTGCCATATCGCAAAAACCGTTAAAGTGCGTCGCAGGCAGCGCAGCACCCAGGGGAGAAGCCGTATCCGCGACCCGCTATGGCTTGTGCTGACGCGGTTTTTGTCTCACTCTTGCGACACCTGTCGCACCAAGCACTGCAACACTTGTCGCACACCGCGCCTGGAGCAAGCCCGTGGCGCCATGGCGGCACTGCCGGGTCAGCCCTACGGCACGATACTGACCGGATCGGCCGGCCACGCACCGGTAAGCAGCGGTTTCAGCAGCAACGCAAGCTGGCGCGGGACGAAGGTCTCGCTCGATGCGTCGATCTCGCCGATGCTCCACCAGCGCAGTTCGCGAAAAGTTTCGCGCTCTTCCACGGTGAGCGCCGTCGGCATCGGCTCGAAGGACGGCACACACTGAATGTAGACACGCGCCAACGTGTCGACCGGCATGCCATCGCGCACGATGCGCTTGGGCGAGGTCCAGATCCAGTGGCCCGGGTGGCTGAGGCGCAGGCCGGTTTCCTCGAAGATCTCGCGCATCAACGCGTCCTCGAACGACTCACTCGGTTGCAGGGATCCGCCCGGTGTCAACCAGAACGTCCGCCGCGATGCCATTGGCCCCAGCGTCACACGCCCTGACGCCAGCTTCATCAGCAGAACACGGCCTTGCGGATCGACCAGCAACGCGCGGGCAGATTCAATGGTGGTCATCGGACTGAACAGAAAAGCGCCGCGAACTTCGGCAGCAAATATCTTCGAGCCATTGCGCCTCGAACTCGCGCACGAGTGCCTTTGTTCCCCTTCCCCACGGGGGTAAGCATGTACCCGAGGGGAGGACGGGGACGGCTATCGAAACGCGGCAATCGTCGGCGACAAGAGACAAAAGCTGACCTTTCAACCACATGAAACCCAGTATCAAGCCATAGATGATCTATCGATCAGCGGGAAAACCCTCAATTCGCCAAGGGCAAATGATGCCTAACCGTGTGGCTTTGATACCGCCATCAAGGATGGTCCGCTACTTGATTTTCAGAGTGTCAGTTGAATGACTCTGCCAGACAGTGGAGTGGTCAACAAAGACACCACGCTCCTGCATTATTTCTTCAAGATGGCGAAAACTCAACGGGTAAGCTGCATACCAGCGGGCGCAAACCAGCATCACTTGCAGTGGGTAATGCAGTCGCTTGAGTACCTTGCGCAGTTCGGGGATCATCATCGCAGCGGTGGTCATGTCTTGCATCCCACCATTCTCATGTACCAGCGCTTATCGC
>JANXLW010000153.1 GCA_025354965.1 Betaproteobacteria bacterium | reverse complement strand
CGCCGAGTATTTCCTTGACGCGACCCACAGGTTGGCCGTACAGGGACGGCACTTCAGTCAACTCAACCACCACCACCTGGCCCGGTTTGGCGGAGCCGGTGGCAGCCTTGGGAATCAGCACGTCCTGGCCGTAGCGTTTGTCTTCCGGAACAACAATCCAAATGCCACTTTCCTGCAACAAACGACCAATGATCGGTTGCTGCGGGCGTTCGGTGATTTCCACCACCCGTCCCTCGGGACGACCCTTGCGGTCGCTACGCACAATGCGAACCATGACGCGATCTTTGTGCAACACAGCGCGCATTTCATTGGGGGGCAGATAGATGTCGGATTCACCGTCATCGCGGGACACAAATCCATGACCATCGCGGTGACCCTGCACGGTGCCTTGCACTTCGTCCAGCAAGCCGCTGGTTTGGCTGTTATTCTTGATACAATCGCTCTCTTTCCTGAAATGCCCAGGTGGCGGAATTGGTAGACGCACTAGTTTCAGGTACTAGCGAGTAACTTCGTGGGGGTTCGAGTCCCTTCCTGGGCACCAATATAAATGAAATATTCAAATGGCTCGCCTTAAAACGGTTGGGCCAGGAGATCGTGCCCCTGTGTTCCCACAATTCGGGCCTTGGTAAATTCACCCACCCTCAAAGTCTTGCTAATTTTTTCTGGTGGCAACAATTTCACTAAACCATCAATCTCCGGCGCGTCGGCATAAGACCTTCCAACACCGCCCTTCTTGCCCAAGCCTGGTGCAGAGTCCACCAGCACCTGCATGGTAGTGCCTACGCGCTGGCGCAACTTGGCGACCGATATCGCTTCGGCCACCGCCATAAAGCGGGCACGCCTTTCTTCTCTCAACTCTGCCGACAACATGCCTGGGATATCGTTGGCAGCAGCGCCCGCCACAGCGCTATAGGCAAAGCATCCGGCACGATCAATCTTCGCTTCGCGCATGAAGTCGAGCAGATGCTCAAACTCATCCACCGTCTCGCCCGGAAAGCCAGCTATAAATGTACTGCGCACCACAATGTCGGGACATACTTCTCGCCAGCGCTGGATGCGCTCCAGATTTCTCTCACCACTGGCCGGACGTTTCATGCGCTTGAGTACGTCGGGGTGGCTGTGCTGAAGGGGCACATCAAGATAAGGTAGCACCTTGCCGGTGATCATCAAGGGAATGACCGCATCGACACTCGGGTATGGATAAACGTAGTGCAAGCGAACCCATGCGCCATAGGGCTCCGCCATGTCACCCAGCGCCTGCACCAACTCCAGCATGCGGGTCTTGATCGGCTTGCCATCATAGAAACCAGTACGGTATTGGACGTCAACACCGTAGGCTGAAGTGTCCTGGCTAATCACCAACAATTCCTTGACGCCGCCTTCAAACAGGGCGCGCGCCTCCACCAGCACATCACCTATTGGCCGCGACACCAGATCACCCCGCATCGAGGGGATGATGCAAAACGTACATCGGTGGTTGCAGCCTTCGCTAATCTTGATGTAAGCGTAATGTCGGGGTGTCAACTTGATTCCTGCCACACCAAACGCATTTGGCACCAAATCGATAAAAGGATGGTGGGGCTTCGGTAAATTGGCATGCACCGCATCCATAACTTCTTGTGTCGCCTGTGGGCCTGTCACCGCCAATACGCTGGGGTGCATTTGCCGTATCAAATTGCCACCACCTTCGCCCGTTTTGGCACCCAGGCATCCGGTGACAATGACCTTGCCGTTTTCGGCCAACGCTTCGCCTATGGTGTCCAGGCTTTCCTTGACTGCATCGTCTATAAAACCACAGGTGTTGACGATGACCAGATCGGCACCGTGGAATGTTTTGGAGGTCTGATAGCCCTCGGCACTTAACTGTGTGAGGATCAGTTCTGAATCGGTCAGCGCCTTGGCGCAACCGAGGCTGACAAAGCCGATTTTTGGTGCCGTATTATTTTTGGAAATGACTTCGCTCATGCCTCAATTGTCCCAGCATTCTGACGCTTCAGGGTTTGATGCCAAAAGCCCCGAGAACCTGTTCAGTCTGCTTTTGCATCTGCTCATGCATTTTTGCCAGGATATTTTTTGACTGCTCCAGATTGCCCCCCATCATGCCCTGCAAAACTGGCGACTGCATGGTCATGAATTGCGCCCACATTTCTGGTGTCAATCCCTTCGACTTTTCTCCGACTTTCGCTTGAATGTCCATCAGTGACTGAATATTTTTTTCCAGATACCCGCCCATAAATCCCTGCAACGCGTGTCCATAGAAACGGATCACACTGGCCAGCACCGGTGCGGTAAACATCGGCGATCCATTGGCTTCTTCCTCAAGAATGATTTGCAACAGAATGCTGCGCGTGAGATCTTCCCCGGTTTTGACATCGCGAACCACGAAGGTCTCACTGTCCATCACCAACTGCTTGACTTCCGCCAGCGTGATATAGCTCGATGTATCAGTGTCGTAAAGCCTGCGGTTGGGATACTTTTTAATAACGCGCTGCAAGACTCCTGCCTCAGCGGTCTTTTTGTTTTGCATCTGTGCTCCTCTGGTTCAGCCTTGTGCCGAATAAAAATTTATTGCACCGCAATACATTTTAGGCAGTAGCTCTTTGCTATGCCCCAAGGTTTACCCTGAGGATCAGCTATGGTCCGCGCGAGGTCGGCAGCATCACCACACAACTAAACTGTGCGTGAGAAGCGATTTGATGTTGAAATCTGATTGGTTGGCAGCACGCCACGAAACCGTTGCGTGATGGTTTGGAGCCTGTCGCTGGCCATAGCTTCACCGCAGTGCAAAGACAACATAACCATCAGGTCAATGCGCAAATACCAAAGCGTTTGAATGCTTGGCGCATGGAGCACCTTGTCCCAGATCGTGGATTGGGTGGCCTTCCCGGCAAGAAATTCTGTCATGCTGTCGAGCATCGCTTTGCGGATGCCTTCAATACGACTCTCGAAGTCGCTATTCGACGCAGGTTCACCTATCAAGCCGATCAAGCTGGTGGTAAAGCGGGAAATTATCGAAGTCATGGTTTTTGAATCGCAGCTCGAAGAGCACGAAATATCACGTCGTTACCAGAAAAAAGTGAGATTGCAGCTTCACCGACGCCCAACTTGACGCCTTACGAACCTGAATTCTCAACTGTGATTCTTATGCGATTCTTAAGGCTGTTTCCGACAGGCACCCCTGCACCAGTCGCAATTGCCGCCCACACCGCGCCGCCAAAGTTTCATCATGGGTTACGACGATAAAAGCGGTACCCTGCGTTCTGGCCAGTTCCAGCATCAGTTCAAACACACCGTTGGCAGTGCTGCGGTCCAGGTTGCCAGTAGGTTCATCAGCCAGCACGCAAGCCGGTTGCGTGACCAGGGCACGGGCAATCGCCACCCGCTGGCGCTCGCCACCAGAGAGTTCAGCCGGACGATGATGCAGACGGTCCTGCAGGCCGACACTGGCCAGCATGGTTGCGGCTGTCATCGCAGAGCTCTCGGCCGGTTGACGTCGAATCCACAGCGGCATGGCAACGTTGTCCAACGCACTGAATTCAGGCAGCAAGTGGTGAAACTGGTAGACAAAGCCGAGGTATTGATTTCGTCGGCGACCTTGCTCAGCAGCACTTTGGCGCGCCAGATCCTGCCCATTTAACCAGACTGACCCGCTGGTGGGTGCATCAAGCCCGCCCAGCAGATGCAGCAGGGTACTTTTGCCGGAGCCCGAGGCACCGACAATGGCTAACGTCTCGCCAGCCCGCACTTCCAGGTCAACGCCTTGCAGCACCGTCACGTCCAGACGGCCCTCGGTAAAGCGTTTGGTCAGGCCACGGGCACTTAAAACGACCGCTTTGCCGCCGGGCCGCCCCAAGGCGACGGACACCCCCTCGGGGCTGAGGACAGCGGCTCCGGGCGCGCCCATGCTCGCCGGGACAGCCCGAAGAGGAGTCGGCTCTGACGACTCCGCGGCCTGCAAGGCCAGCGCGCTGGGATTGGGGGCAACATCATTCATATCGGAGCGCCTCCGCCGGATTGACCTGGGACGCGCGCCAACTGGGGTAGAGCGTTGCCAGAAAAGCCAGCACCAGCGAGACGATGGCAATCGGCAAAATATCGGCCTGCTGTGGGTCACTGGGCATGCGGCTGATGAGGTAAATATCTTTCGGCAGGAAACTGGCATTCAGCAAATGCTCCAGCGCCGGCACGATGACGTCGATGTTGAACGCCACACCCAACCCCAAAGCCAAACCGGCGAAGGTGCCGATGACACCCACCATGGCGCCCTGAACCACAAAAATACCCATGATGCTTCGAGGGCTGGCACCCAAGGTGCGCAAAATGGCAATATCGGCGCGCTTGTCGGTCACCGTCATCACCAGCGTTGAGACCAAGTTGAAAGCGGCCACCGCCACGATCAGGGTCAGGATGATGAACATCATGCGCTTTTCGACCTGCACCGCGGCAAACCAGGTGCGGTTCTGCCGCGTCCAGTCACGCACCAGCAAGTCACCCGTCAGACTGCGTGCCAGTTGCGCTCCCACCTCGCGCGCCTGGTGCAAGTCTTTGAGCTTGAGCCGCACACCGGTGGGGCCTTCAAGTCGGAAAATTTTGGCAGCATCGTCCATGTGCATCAGCACCAGCGCTGAATCGTATTCAAAATGGCCGGAGTCAAAGGTACCCACCACCGTCATCTGTTTGAGGCGCGGCACGACGCCGGCGGGCGTGATCTGGCCACTGGGCGCCACCAGCGTGACCTTGTCGCCCTGACGCAGCCCCAGAGAGCGCGCTAACTCGCCACCCAGCACCACGCCAAATTCACCCGGAATCAAACGCGCCAAGGCCGAGTTTTTCAGCTCCATTGCGAGGTCGGTCACGTCCGGCTCACGAGCCGGATCGATGCCCCGAACCATGGTGCCTTTCATGTCCTCGCCGCGCGCCAGCAAAGCCTGGGTTGCAATAAAAGGTGCGGCGCCCACCACCTGCGGATGGGCCCGAACTTCAGCCAGTGTGCGCGCCAGATCCGGCAAGGCCGCGCCGTTGGGCGCGAAAATCTCGATGTGCGAGACAACGCCCAGCATGCGATCGCGCACTTCTTTCTGAAATCCATTCATCACTGAGAGCACAATGATAAGTGCCACGCCGAGGGCAATGCCCAGCATGGAAACCCCTGAGATGAACGAAATAAAACCGTTGCGCCGCGTCGCACGACCGGCCCTGGTGTAGCGCCAGCCAAGAATGAGTTCGTAAGGAATTTGCATAGCCCGACCGGGATGGAAACAGCTGCCATTGTGGCATCCCGCACAATCGCGTCATGCACCTCCTGATTCCGTTCGCCCATTGCAGCTCTGAAGGATGCGCCGCAGCTTTGCGCAGCCTCAAACTACCCCATCTTGAAAAACTGCTGTCGCGCATGAAACCTGGAGCGCTGGACTCGGGCGATGAGTTCAGTCTGTCGCCCCCACACGAACGCGCTTTGGCACGCGCGCGGGGTTTGCCGGTTGCCGATGGACGGATTGCATGGGCCGCGGCGCAAGCCCGGCCGGCCGGCGGTGCCTGGGGATTCGTCACGCCCTGCCACTGGCGAGCCGGCACCAAACAGGTCGCGATGGGAGGCTCTGCGCTGCCGGATTTCTCCGAGCAGGAGTCGCAAACCCTGCTGACAGCCATGCGACCCTACTTTCAGGAAGACGGGATCACGCTGCACTACCGCGAGCCGAACTGTTGGCTGGCCCAAAGCGCATTGTTTGATGGCCTGGCAACCGCGTCGTTGGACCGCGTGGTGGGGCGCAGTATAGAGAGCTGGATGCCGCGTGGCGCCAGTGCCACCCAGATACAGCGACTGCAAGCTGAAATGCAAATGTTGCTCTACACCCACCCTGTCAATGATGCCCGCAGCGCACGCGGCTTGCCGGAAGCCAACTCGTTCTGGCTCAGCGGTACCGGCACCCTGCTGCAAACTGCGCTCGAGCCCGTCGTCGAAACGTCGCCCTCGGTGGTCAGTTCACTGCGCGCAGCCGCGCTCACCGAAGACTGGGCTGCCTGGGCGCACGCCTGGGCAACGCTGGACGGCACCGATTGCGTCACCCTGTTGCAATCGTTGGATCAAGGCGGTGCCAGTCAATTGACGCTTTGCGGTGAACGAAGCGCGCAGACCTTTTGCGCCGGCCCGAGAAGCCTTGTGAATCGCTTTGTCGGTCTTTTTAGCACCTCTCAAGCATCGACAATTCTTGAAAAGTTATGAAAATAGTTTCACGCGACGTTCCACCACGTAGCGCCTGGGCACTTGAGCAGGCTGGCATTCACCCCTTGCTAGCCCAACTCTATGCGGCACGCGGCGTTCTAAGCCCACAAGAACTTGACGATGATCTGGCGCGTCTCATCGCGCCAGACACCCTGCTGGGCGCGCAAGCTGCAGCCACACTGCTCGCTGACGCCGTTTGCCTGGACAAGAAAATCTGCATCGTGGCCGACTACGACTGCGACGGTGCCACCGCCTGTGCGGTAGCAATTCGGGGCCTGCGGCTACTGGGCGCCAGACACGTGAGCTACATCGTGCCCGATCGTGTGGTCGATGGCTATGGTTTGACCGCCCCAATCTCCGCGCGTGTCAAGGACAGCGGAGCTGACCTGCTGATCACGGTGGACAACGGCATCGCC
>JANXLW010000152.1 GCA_025354965.1 Betaproteobacteria bacterium | reverse complement strand
CGTATGTACGTTGTGTGAATTCCGGAGTAGTTCGTCCAGGAATCACAAGTTTGGTATAGGGAAATTTGAGCTGTTTGACACCCCTGAGCGCGGCTACAGACTTTATGCTATGACTGGTTTTAAGAGTGCTGTTCAGTGTGTGAGATAATTTTGAAGAGTAAAGACCTGAAGCTATGAAGCCAGAACAGAAAGACGTTTCTTTGAGTTTGCTTCCTCCCAAAGGCTTCGAGTTTGCTCCTCCAACAGCTTGAGTTCGCCACCTCTCAAAGGCCCGAGTTCCCTAGCTCCCAAAAGGTTCCGGTCGCTAGGTCACAGCCGAAGGTCGGTGCTCCTCAGGTCTCCCCACTCACAAGAACGGAGCACCTCAACTCCACGAGGCACCTCAACCTCGGGTCCACCCCCGCCGTCCATCAGGAGATCGCCGGACAACAGGCTCATCATCGCCAGGTCATGGGCAACCTGGTGTTTCTCATGCTCACACCGCTGTCCTACATGAATTGGTTTGTTGCCTATGTGGGCGCGTCTGTCATTCGGGGTCTGATCGTAGGAGTGGGCGTGTTCGCGGTTTCAGCGCTGTTTACCGACGTCAGTTTTGTTGCTCCGCTGTGGATAGTGACCTTTGCCGTGACGGGCGCTGCACTGATGGGTACCTTGGGGTTGATCGCAGGCCTGTGGGCAGAAAAGTTTGATCAACTTGCGGCATTTCAAAATTTTGTCGTCATGCCCATGACTTTTTTGAGCGGTGTTTTTTACTCGATTCATTCACTACCGCCCTTTTGGCAAAAGGTGAGCAACCTGAATCCTTTTTTCTACATGATTGACGGTTTTCGCTACGGTTTTTTTGGTGCAAGCGATGTGTCGCCCTGGCTGAGCTTGAGCGTAGTGGGTATTGCCCTGGTCTTGGTGAGTGCGGTTGCGGTGGTGTTGCTTCGCACTGGCTACAAAATTCGTAGCTGAGATGTTTTATTTTTGGATGATGATATGACTGCTGACCAGATCAAAAAATTGATTGCCGCAAACTTGGCTTGTGAGCACATTGCGCTGACCGGTGATGGCCGCCATTGGTATGCCACCATTGTGTCTCTGGCGTTTGAAGGTCGACGTGCCATTCAGCGCCATCAAATGGTGTATGCCACGCTGGGGTCAAAAATGCAAAACGATGAGGTTCACGCCCTGTCGATGAAAACTTACACACCGGCCGAATGGGCTGCCCTGCCGCAATGATCAATGAACGAATCGGCCGCACGAGCCTTTACCTCTGGATCAGGTGAACCGACACTATGGACAAATTATTGATTCGTGGCGGCCACCAGCTACACGGTGAGGTCTCGATCTCCGGCGCCAAAAATGCTGCCTTGCCAGAACTATGCGCTTGCCTGCTGACGGCGCAACCAGTGATGCTTGCCAATGTGCCACGCTTGCAGGATGTCTCCACCATGCTCAAGCTGATTCGCAACATGGGGGTTGCCGCCGAACGCAGCGACACTGGTGTGGTCACGGTGGACGCGGGTTTGTTGTCCTCGCCTGAGGCGCCCTACGAGTTGGTCAAAACCATGCGGGCTTCGGTGTTGGCGCTGGGACCCTTGCTGGCCCGTTTTGGCGAGGCCACAGTGTCTCTGCCGGGTGGCTGCGCCATAGGGACGCGACCAGTCGACCAGCACATCAAGGGTATGCGCGCGATGGGCGCCGAGATCGTGGTGGAGCATGGCTACATGATCGCCAAATTGCCCAGAGGTTGGACACGCCTGAAGGGCGCTCGCATTGCCACCGACATGGTTACCGTTACCGGTACTGAAAACTTTTTGATGGCAGCAGCACTTGCCGATGGAGAGACCATTCTGGAGAATGCCGCGCAAGAGCCAGAAATTCCTGATTTGGCTGAAATGTTGATCAAGATGGGTGCAAAAATTGAAGGGCATGGCACCAGCCGTATTCGTATTCAGGGGGTGGAGACGCTGCATGGTTGCGAGCACCAGGTGGTAGCCGACCGGATTGAGGCCGGTACTTTTCTGTGTGCGGTGGCGGCTACTGGTGGCGATGTAATTTTGCGCCATGGCCGGATGGATCATCTGGAGGCTGTGGTGGAAAAACTGCGCGATGCGGGAGCCACAGTCACAGCAGTTGCCGGCGGTATCCGTGTCGAGTCCCAGGGTCGGCTGAAAGCGCAGAGTTTTCGCACCACGGAGTACCCTGGTTTTCCGACTGATATGCAGGCGCAATTCATGGCACTCAATTGCATTTCTCATGGCGCAGCCAAGGTGACTGAAACCATTTTTGAGAACCGCTTCATGCACGTCAACGAAATGGTCAGGTTGGGCGCCAACATCCAGATTGATGGCAAGGTGGCCGTGTTACAAGGTGTGTCCAGGCTGTCGGGCGCCACCGTGATGGCGACCGATTTGCGGGCTTCGGCCAGTCTGGTGATCGCCGGTCTGGTGGCCGACGGTGTAACCGTGGTGGACCGCATCTACCATCTGGACCGTGGCTACGATCAAATGGAGGCCAAGTTGCGTGGCCTGGGTGCCGATATTGAACGCATCAAATGACGAATCAGCCCACCATGATTACTCTCGCGCTTTCCAAAGGACGTATCTTCGAAGAAACTTTACCGCTGCTTTGCTCGGCAGGTATTGAGGTTCTGGAAGACCCGGAAAAATCGCGCAAGCTCATCCTCGCTACCAATCAAAGCGATGTGCGGGTGTTGGTGGTGCGCGCTACCGATGTACCCACCTATGTGCAGTATGGCGGTGCTGACATGGGCATTACCGGAAAAGACACTCTGCTGGAACACGGCAGCCAGGGTTTGTACCAGCCGCTGGATCTGCAAATTGCCAAGTGCCGTATCAGTGTGGCAGTGCGCGCAGATTTCGACTATGCGTCGGCCGTGAAACAGGGTTCACGTCTTACGGTAGCCACCAAATATGTGGCGATAGCGCGCGAATTTTTTGCCGCCAAAGGCGTTCATGTTGACTTGATCAAACTCTACGGCAGCATGGAGTTGGCACCGCTGGTAGGGCTGGCTGATGCGATTGTGGATCTGGTCTCTACCGGCAACACGCTCAGGGCCAATCACTTGATCGAGGTGGAGCACATCATGGACATCAGCTCGCGTCTGGTGGTCAATCAGGCCGCCCTCAAACTCAAGCAGGCGCCAATTCGCAGGATCATTGATGCCTTTGCTTCTGCCATTGGCAAAGATTCGTTTTCGCGAGCCTAGCGTGACGTTGCATGCAAGAATTGATTTGAGAAAACGCAATGAGTTTTATCGTTTCCCCAGCCCGCCTGTCGACCGCCAGCAGCACGTTTGACACTGAATTCAAGACGCGCCTGCATTGGTCTGCAGAGGCCGACGCCGCGATTGAACAGAAGGTGGCGGACATACTGGCGGATGTCCAAGCGCGCGGCGATGCGGCTCTGCTGGACTTCACAAAGCGGTTTGACGAGTTGGACGCAAGTTCGGTGGCGGCGCTGGAGCTGACCCAGGTCGAGCTCAAGACCGCGTTCGACCTTATCCCCCAAGCCCAGCGCGACGCCCTGCAAGCCGCCGCACAACGCGTGCGCAGCTACCACGAAGCGCAGAAAAAGGCTAACGGCGAGAGCTGGAGCTATCTTGATGAAGACGGCACGCTGTTGGGTCAGAAAGTCACGCCCTTGGATCGTGTGGGAATTTATGTGCCTGGTGGTAAAGCGGCCTATCCTTCGTCGGTGCTAATGAACGCCATCCCGGCGCACGTGGCCGGGGTTGCTGAAATTATCATGGTGGTTCCGACTCCCGGTGGTGACAAAAATGCGCTGGTGCTGGCTGCCGCCCATGTTGCCGGAGTGACCCGCGCGTTCACCATCGGTGGCGCCCAGGCAGTGGCGGCCCTTGCCTATGGCACACAAACCATTCCTAAAGTTGACAAGATCACCGGCCCCGGCAACGCCTACGTGGCAGCCGCCAAGCGCCGTGTTTTTGGCACCGTTGGCATCGACATGATTGCCGGCCCGAGCGAGATTCTGGTACTGGCGGATGGCACAACACCACCCGACTGGGTGGCGATGGATCTATTCAGCCAGGCTGAACACGACGAGCTGGCACAAAGCATTTTGCTGTGTCCTGATGTGGCCTACATCGACCAGGTGCAAGCCGCTATCGATCGCCTTCTTAACGACATGCCGCGTGCCGAGATCATTGCCAAGTCACTCACCGGTCGTGGCGCGTTGATCCATACGCGCAGCATGGAAGAGGCGTGCCAGATCAGCAACGCGATCGCGCCGGAACATCTGGAGGTCAGCAGCCGTGATCCCCATCGCTGGGAGCCCTTGCTCAAGCATGCGGGCGCCATTTTTCTGGGCGCCTACACCAGCGAATCGCTGGGTGACTATTGCGCCGGACCGAATCACGTGCTGCCCACCAGTGGTACCGCGCGCTTCAGTTCTCCGCTGGGCGTTTATGACTTCCAGAAGCGCTCCAGCCTGATCGAAGTGAGCCAGGCCGGGGCCCAAACACTGGGCCTCATTGCCGCTGAGCTGGCCTATGGCGAAGGCTTGCAGGCGCACGCCCGGGCGGCGGAGTTGCGTTTGACCCAGATACCTGTCATGCGCAAACTCAAATGAGCCCGGTCAAACCCCGCCAAATGCAACGCATCCGCCAGGACATCCAGTCCATGCACGCTTATGCGATTCAGGACTCTGCTGGCATGATCAAACTTGATGCGATGGAGAACCCGCATCGATTGCCGCCCGAGCTGCAGGCTACTCTTGGGCGGCGCCTGGGAGCGCTGGCGCTGAATCGCTACCCTGCTGGTCGTGTCAACGACCTGCGCCACGCGCTGGCGGCTTACGCCCGCATGCCTGACGGCTTTGACATCATGCTGGGTAACGGCTCCGATGAATTGATCAGTCTGTTGACCCTCGCCTGCGATGTGCCACCGAGCGTGGTCAACGACTTACAACAGGCAAGTATTCTTGCGCCGGTGCCGGGTTTTGTCATGTACGCCATGAGCGCTCAACTGCAGGGCATGGCGTTCCACGGTGTTGCTCTTACCGCCGATTTTGAGTTGGACGAGCCCGCCATGCTGGCCGCCATTGCCCGACACAAACCTTCCATCACCTACCTGGCCTACCCCAACAACCCAACCGCCAATTTGTGGAATGACACGGTGATAGAGAGCATTATTCTGGCCGCCGGTGAGCAGGGCGGTCTGGTGGTGATGGACGAGGCCTACCAGCCATTTTCCAGTAAGAGTTACCTTGATCGATTGACCCGTCACAGCCACGTGTTGCTGTTGCGCACACTTTCCAAATTTGGTTTGGCTGGTGTGCGTCTGGGTTACATGATGGGTCCCAGAGCCTTGATCGCCGAGATCGATAAAGTGCGCCCGCCCTATAACGTCAGCGTACTGAACTGTGAATGCGCTTTGTTTGCACTTGAGCATCAACAGGTATTTGAGGCCCAAGCTGTTGATTTGCGTGCGCAGCGCGCCATCATTTTCAAAGCCTTGGCGAACTTGCCCGGTGTTCGCGCCTATCCCAGCGATGCCAATATGATTTTGCTGCGGGTGGCCGATGTGCAGAAAACTTTTGAAGGCATGAGAGCGCACAGGGTGCTGGTCAAGAACGTTTCCAAAATGCATCCTTTGCTGGCCAATTGCCTGCGTGTGACTGTCGGAACCGCCGACGAAAACGTGAAAATGCTGGAAGCCCTGAAAGAATCTTTGTAACGGTGGAAAATGACACTATGAATCGCATTGCAGAAGTTTCCCGAAACACCGCGGAGACCAAAATCACGGTCAAAGTCAATCTGGATGGCTCTGGTCAGGCCAACCTGCACACCGGGATCGGTTTTTTTGATCATATGCTGGACCAGATTGCACGCCATGGCATGATCGACATGGTGATTCAGGCAGACGGCGATTTGCACATTGACGGTCATCACACAGTGGAAGACGTTGGCATCGCGTTGGGTCAGGCGGTCCATCAAGCGGTCGGCGACAAGAGGGGGATTCGCCGTTACGGTCACGCTTATGTACCGCTCGACGAGGCACTATCACGGGTGGTTATAGATTTTTCCGGACGCCCCGGATTGGTCATGAACGTGCCATTCAGGAGTGGCATGATTGGCACTTTCGACAGCCAGTTGGCGCACGAGTTTTTCCAGGGCTTTGTGAATCATGCTTTTGTTACGTTGCACATCGACTGCCTGCGTGGCGAGAACGCGCATCACCAGGCCGAAACCGTATTCAAGGCATTCGCGCGTGCGCTGCGGGCCGCGTTGGAAATCGATCCGCGGGCGCCGGGTGTCATCCCGTCGACCAAGGGATCTCTCTAATTTTTAACTTCAATATGCCTCCAGCCCTTGTTATGGTTGCGTAGCCATTCATGAATTTTGTGCGCAACAAGACGGTCGCTGTAGTTGACTATGGCATGGGTAACCTGCGCTCGGTATCGCAGGCAGTTCAAGTCGCTGCGCTTGGTGCCGGCTACCGGGTGGTGATTACCGCCAACCCCGACGAAGTGCGTGCCTGTGAGAGAGTAGTTCTGCCGGGGCAGGGTGCCATGCCGGACTGCATGCGCGAATTGCGTGAATCCGGATTGCAGGCATCAGTGCTCGAAGCGGCTACCAGCAAGCCCTTGTTTGGTGTTTGCGTAGGCATGCAAATGTTGCTGGACAGCAGCGCTGAGGGTCCGCCGGATGCGGGTACCCCAGGTCTCGGATTAATTCACGGTGAAGTGCTCAAGTTTGACCTGACGGGCCAGTTGCAGCCTGACGGCAGTCGTTATAAAGTGCCGCAAATGGGATGGAACCAGGTCTATCGCAACAATCATGGCGGCGCACCGCATCCAGTGTGGGGGGAGGTGCCCGACGGCAGCTACTTCTACTTTGTCCACAGTTTTTACGCCCAACCGTCTGATGCGCGCCACAGCGTTGGCGAGACAGACTATGGCAGCCGCTTCAGTTCAGCCATTGCGCGCGATAATATTTTCGCAACTCAATTTCATCCTGAAAAAAGTGCCGACCACGGCTTGTCTCTATACCGAAATTTCCTTCATTGGAAACCTTGAAAGCTTACTTTTCACACTGTTCGGACCGAGCCCGCCGAAGCCCTGTTTTTTCCCTTTCCATCACTTCTGAAGCATCATGCTTTTAATTCCTGCAATTGACCTTAAAGACGGCCACTGCGTTCGCCTCAAACAAGGCGATATGGACCAAGCCACCACTTTTGGACGGGATCCAGTTGAAATGGCACGCAGTTGGGTTGACAAAGGTGCGCGGCGTCTGCACCTGGTGGATTTGAATGGTGCTTTTGCCGGGCATCCGAAAAATGAGATGGCGATTCGCAAAATCCTGCGGGAAGTGGGTAGCGAAGTGGATGTACAGCTAGGAGGTGGCATTCGCGATCTGGACACGATTGAGCGTTACCTGGACGCCGGTCTGCGGTACGTCATCATTGGCACGGCTGCCATCAGGAACCCTGGTTTTCTGCAGGATGCCTGCACTGCCTTTGGCGGCCACATCATCGTCGGACTGGATGCCAGGGAAGGCAAAGTGGCTACCGACGGCTGGAGCAAACTCACGCGCCACGACGTCATTGATCTTGGCAAAAAGTTTGAGGATTTTGGTGTGGAATCCATCATCTATACCGACATCGGTCGCGATGGCATGCTGAGCGGCATCAATGTGGAAGCTACGGTCAAGCTGGCGCAAGCCCTGACCATTCCCGTGATCGCCTCCGGCGGCCTTTCCACCATGGCGGATATAGAGGCCTTGTGTGCGGTGGAAGACGAAGGCATAGAAGGTGTCATTTGCGGGCGTGCCATTTATTCAGGCGGCCTGGATTTTGCGGCTGCGCAAGAACTGGCGGATGAGCTGAACGGCTAAAAAATATGGCCCCCACGCTCGTCACTTCGTGTACATCGCTGCCCTCCAAGGGGTCTGATTTTTCTTGGGGCGGCCCGGCGAAAAATTGTCTGGCCCTTACATTGGGCTGGCTGAGGTGTTAGCGAAACGCATCATCCCCTGCCTGGACGTTACCGGAGGGCGTGTCGTCAAAGGCGTCAATTTTGTGGAACTTCGCGACGCCGGTGACCCGGTGGAGATTGCGGCCCGCTATAACGAGCAGGGCGCTGACGAGCTGACATTCCTTGACATAACCGCCACCAGCGACGGGCGCGACCTGATTCTGCACATCATCGAGGCGGTTGCGTCCCAGGTATTTATTCCGTTGACAGTGGGTGGTGGGGTGCGCACCGTCGATGATGTTCGCCGGCTGCTCAACGCTGGCGCCGACAAGACCAGTTTCAACTCGGTGGCCATTGCCAACCCGCAAGTCATCAGGGATGCATCGGCCAAGTACGGCGCCCAGTGCATCGTGGTGGCGATTGATGCCAAACGGCGTACCGATATGGACGCCAGGCGCCTCGCGACCGACGGTCTGGCGATCGGTCCGGGTTGGGACGTTTACAGCCACGGCGGGCGCAACAACACCGCGCTGGACGCAGTGTCGTGGGCGTGCCAGATGGCGGAGTGCGGAGCTGGCGAGATTTTGCTCACCAGCATGGACCGTGATGGCACCAAAGCCGGCTTCGATCTCGCGCTTACTCGTGCCGTCAGCGACGCTGTGAACGTGCCGGTGATCGCTTCTGGCGGTGTCGGCACTCTGGACCATCTGGCCGACGGTATTCAACTTGGAGGCGCTGATGCTGTGCTGGCCGCCAGCATTTTTCACTATGGCGAATTCACTGTCGCTCAGGCCAAAATGAGAATGGCGGAGCGCGGCATTCCGGTGCGAATCACCCCATGAACTGGCTGGACGACATCAAATGGGATGCCCAGGGGTTGGTGCCGGTAATAGCGCAAGAAGCCACCTCGGGCGACGTGTTGATGTTGGCCTGGATGAATCGTGAAGCGTTGCGCAAAACGGCAGAGCTGGGGCGCGCGGTGTACTTCAGCCGCTCGCGTGGCAAGTTGTGGTTCAAGGGCGAGGAGTCGGGTCATGTCCAGACCGTGCATGAAATTCGCCTGGACTGCGACCAGGACGTTATTTTGCTCGAGGTCACGCAGCTTGGGCATACTCCCGGCATTGCCTGTCACACCGGGCGCCATAGCTGTTTTTTTAGTCTGCTGGAAAACGGCAACTGGAAAGTAACCGAACCGGTCTTGAAAGACCCACAAACCATCTATAAATAAGAGCCATGCCGCCCAACGTTTCCACCCCAGATTCACTAGCCACTTTGGCAAGAGTGATTGAAAGCCGCTTACCTCAAAACGGTGGTGATCCGGACGCCAGTTACGTGGCCCGTCTGCTGCACAAAGGGCCGGATGCGTTCCTGAAAAAGATCGGCGAAGAGGCCACCGAAGTGGTGATGGCGGCGAAAGACGCCGACTTTGGTGGTGACAAGTCGAAAATTGTCAACGAAGTGGCGGATCTGTGGTTTCATTGCATGATTGCGCTGGCGCACTATGGGTTGACACCGGCTGATGTGGTGGCCGAACTGGATCGCCGCGTTGGCACCAGTGGCCTCGAAGAGAAAGCCTTGCGCAAAGCGCTGGCACGCGAAGGAGAGAGCAAGTGACTCAGGATTATTCAGACCCGGCAAGCGGTGGCATCGACTCGGTTAATTTGCAAAAGCTTCAATCGCTCAATACGGTGGGCACTGTCAGCTATATTTTGCATTTGATCGTGGCTATTGGCGCCCTGATACCAGGCGGACAGTTTGGCCCGGTGCTGCTGATTGCTGCACTGATCATTGACATGGTGAAACGACCGGATGCCGAGGGCACCTGGCATGCTTCGCATTTTCGCTGGCGCATCCGTACGGTCATCATCGCTGCGTTACTTTATGCAGTCACGCTGCCCTTGTGGTTTCTGTTTATTTTTCCGGGCTGGATTGCCTGGTGCATCATTTCTGTTTGGTTTTTCTACCGCATCGTAAGCGGCATGGTCCGCATGAACAAGGGGCTTGCCATGGAGTTTGCGGCATGAAAGGGGAAATGGTTCAAAGCGACCCTGATTGTCTGTTTTGCAAAATAGTTGCCGGCCAAATCCCCTCTCGTGTGGTTTATCAGGACGAGGAACTTTATGTCTTTCACGACGTCAATCCCTGGGCACCCGTGCATTTCCTGATGATTCCCAAGATGCACATTCCTTCGCTGGCACACGTCGGTCCCGAGCACGCGGGGCTGCTGGGGCGCATGATGGTGCTGGCGCCCCAATTGGCTTTGCAGCAGGGGTGCAACCCTTACCCACAAGGGGGGTTTCGTATTCTGTGCAACACCGGGGCTGAGGGCCGACAAGAGGTGCAGCATATGCACATTCACGTGATGGGGGGTCCGAGACCCTGGCTCCGCGGTTGATTTGCCGACTAAAATTGCCTTAATTCGCTAGGAGATACGCATGGGACTTTCGACAACGCATCTGATTATTTTTTTGGTCATCATTGTGGTGATATTTGGCACCAAGAAGCTTCGCAACATCGGTTCGGACCTGGGCGGCGCTGTCAAAGGCTTCAAGGATGGCATGAAAGACAGTGCCGACAAGGCGGCTGACACACCGGCGACGGCTCCCGTTCAACAGGTGAGCGCGGCGCCACTGGCCAGCAAAGAAGCGATTGATGTTGAAGCCAAGACCAAAGCCTGACTGCAAAGGTTCGAATCGACGAGACCGCTGTAAGTGATTGATATTGGAGTCACCAAGCTGGCCATCATTGGCGCGATAGCATTGTTGGTGATTGGCCCTGAAAAGTTACCTGGTCTGGCCAAGACGGTGGGCACGCTGTTGGGACGGGCGCGCCGCTATGTGGCCGATGTTAAAGACGAAGTCAACCGATCCATGGAGCTTGACGAGCTCAAGAAAATGAAGGAAACGGTGGAAAGCGCAGCGCGTGACGTCGAGACTTCAATCCAGACCAGTGCCAGTGATTTTGAGAAAAGTTGGACTGATACTGCGGCGCTGGCCTCGACCCATCAAGCTGGTGATACATATCCAAACTTTCCACCCTACCAACACCCCAAAAAGAAGTGGCGTCTGAAGCAGGGCGCCACCCCAAACTGGTACAAAGCCCGCACCGGAACGCGTACCAGAGCCTTGTCGGGTGCTGCTCGGGTGGCCCGATTCCGACCCCCTAAAGTTAGCTGATGACCGATCCCGTCAACAAACAAGACGAACTGGCCGGCACTGAGCAGCCTTTCGTTCAGCACCTGTTCGAGTTGCGCGACCGGTTGTTGCGTTCGCTCTATGGTGTTGCCGCCGTACTGGTGGTTTTGCTGTTTTACCCGGGTCCGTCCAAACTCTACGATTTGCTGGCCATGCCACTGGTGAAGACGCTGCCGGAAGGCTCGCGCATGATTGCAGTGGGCGTGGTTTCACCGTTTCTGGTGCCGATCAAGGTGTCGGTACTGGCGGCCATTGGTTTGGCCTTGCCCTGGATTCTTTATCAAATCTGGGCTTTTGTGGCGCCGGGTCTTTACAAGCATGAGAAAAAGCTGGTACTGCCGTTGGTGGCGGCCAGCACCATCCTGTTTTACCTGGGTGCGGCATTTTGCTACTTCTTTGTGTTCGGGCAGGCCTTTCCGGCGATCCAGAAAATGGCGCCGCTTTCAGTAGCCGTCAGTCCCGACATTGAGGCCTATCTTGACTTTGTCATTACCATGTTCATTGCTTTTGGCGTCGCCTTTGAGGTGCCTATAGTGGTCGTCATCCTGGCCCGTCTGGGGGTCGTGACGATTGTGCAGCTCAAGTCCTATCGCACTTACTTTGTAGTTGGTGCCGCAGCGGTCGCCGGGCTTGTGACGCCGCCCGATCCGGTGTCCATGATTGCCTTGCTGATACCGATGTACCTACTCTACGAGCTGGGCATTCTGGCGGCTCAGTTGTTTATCAAGCACACGCAGGCGCCGGAAGAATCTGACGCTGCAAAAACTTATTGAGCCTGCTTTCGAGGTTTGGGTCGTACACCGGGTGTCACGTCGAGCTCAATTCGCTGATCCCGACGCAGGAGACTGAATTTCGATGCCGTACCGGGTTTCAGGGAGGCCACACCGGTCAGCAATTCCGACACATTGCGCACCGGCTTGTTCGCCACACTGGTAACAACATCTCCGGGCCGGATACCTGCCTGTGCTGCTGGTCCATTTTGTAGCACACCAGTAATGATCACACCACTTTTGACACTGACGCCAAAAGTTTCCGCCAGTTCCGGCGATAAATCATTTGGTTCCACGCCAATCCATCCGCGTGTCACTTGTCCGTCTTTCAAAATGCCTTCCATGACAAGCCTTGCAGTAGACACCGGAATGGCAAAGCCAATGCCCATGCTGCCGCCCGAGCGCGAATAAATGGCGGTATTGATGCCCAATAGATTGCCATTGGTATCCACCAGGGCACCACCCGAATTGCCGGGGTTGATGGCAGCATCGGTTTGAATGAAATTCTCAAACGTGTTGATTCCCAACTGATTGCGCCCCAGTGCACTGACAATGCCGCCAGTGACGGTTTGCCCAACGCCAAAGGGGTTACCAATGGCCAGCACCTGGTCGCCCACTTGCAGGGAATCGGAATTGCCCAGCACAATGACTGGGAGCCGGTCCAGGTCAATCTTCAGTACCGCAAGGTCGGAATCCGGGTCGGTTCCAATCACTTTGGCCAGCGCGTGGCGACTATCGTTGAGGATGACCTCAATTTCATCGGCACTCTCCACTACATGATTGTTGGTCAGAATGTAGCCGCTAGCACTCACGATGACACCACTGCCCAGGCCGACTTGAGGTTCGTTGCCCTGTTCGCCAAAAAAGAATTTGAACCAGGGATCGCTATTGTGCGGACTATTTTTGGCCGCTTTGCTGGTGTTGATGCTGACCACCGCAGCCGAAGATTTCTGTGCCGCCAGTCTGAAACTTCCAGGCGGCACCACAGCTGCACTGGCGGCGGGTGCCTCAAGTAATGAAAGCGTGCCAGAGCGGGAAGACCGGTTCACCAACCAGTCCGGTTTAAGAGTGCCCACCACAAAATACGCCGCCAGCAAGACGGTGACAGTTTGCGAGAACAACAACCAGAAACGTTTCATGAAAATTTTGGGGCGACACGCCCTCTCGGTCAGTGGATGAATCGTAGCAGAGCCCGCAAATTGTAGGCGTCGAGCAGAGACCCGGCAGCGGCAGGGATTTTAATGCGAGGCGCGCGGGGCGCTTCAAATACTCGTTGACAATGTGGCATGCTCGACTCTCAAATATGCTTGAGGCTTGGCAGCGCCGAGCGCCGACCAGCGGGCCGGTTGTCTTTGTCTTCAACTGACTGGATTTTTTCATTGCAACTATGACGCACCGCACGCAGCTTTTGCAGACTTTTGATACGCTGCTACAGCCCGAGAATTTTCGCGACTACGGACCCAACGGCTTGCAGGTGGAGGGCGCCGCAACCGTGAGCAAAATAGTCTCCGGCGTAACCGCCAGCCGGGCGTTGATTGAAGCCGCCATTGCGCTCCAGGCTGACGCGATTTTTGTGCATCATGGTCTCTTTTGGCGCGGTCAGGACCGGTCTGTTACGGGCTGGATGAAGCAACGCCTTGCGCTCCTGCTGGCGCACGACATCAACCTGTTCGCTTACCATCTTCCGCTGGACGCGCACCCGGAACTGGGTAATAACGCGCAGCTCGGATTGAAGCTGGGTTTGAGAGCAACAGCCCGTTTCGGTGAACAGGAGCTGGGTTTTCTGGGCGACCGGATTGATGATGGTGTTTTCGAAAATGCGGACATCCTCGCACAGCACCTGAAGCATCGGCTAAGTCGGGCGGTGGCGCTGGTCAACGTTGCGTCACGCCCTATCAAAAAGGTAGCCTGGTGCAGCGGCGGCGGACAGAGCTACTTTGAGGCCGCTATTGCTGCTGGAGCCGACGCCTTCATCACCGGCGAAATTTCAGAACCGCAGGCCCACTATGCGCGCGAATGTGGCGTCGCCTATCTGGCCTGTGGGCATCACGCCAGCGAACGCTATGGAGCTCCGGCGGTGGCGGCGCATGTGGCGGCACAGCTGGGTTTGTTGCACGAATTTGTTGACATAGATAATCCGGCTTGATGATGAAAAAACCGATTGCCATCACGCTCGGTGATCCAGCCGGAATCGGACCTGAGATCATTGCCAAGGCGTATCGACATGCGCCAGACGTTACCGGGGACTGTTTTGTGGTGGGCGACGTGGCGACCATGCGACGTGCCGCTCAACTTATCAGCCCTGATCAGATACCACTTGCTGTAGCCCTGATCGAAGCGCCGGCCGAGGCATTGAACATGCCGCCGCGCTGTCTGCCAGTGTTGCAGGTCGGGTCCCTGCCAGCAGCCTTGCAGTTCGGGCGTTTGAACGCCGACGCTGGCAGACTGGCAGCCGAATGCGTGGTTTGGGCGGCGCAGTCCGCTTTGCGCGGAGAAGCAGCGGCGCTGGTGACCGCACCGCTCAACAAGGCGGCTCTGGCGTTGGCTGGTGAGCCTCATTCGCGCTATCCCGGTCACACGGAAATGTTGCAGGCGCTGGCGGCTGCGCACGCTAAAAAATCGCTGGCCGACATGCCGGTGCGCATGATGCTGGCGAATGAGCAGTTGCGCGTCGTGTTGGTGAGCATTCATGTGTCTTTGCGCGAGGCAATTGATGCCGTCACTTTTTCCAGTGTGTTGCAGACCCTTCGTATTACACATGAGTCGCTCAGCACCATGCTGGGACGAGCACCGCGCATTGGCGTAGCAGGGCTGAATCCGCACGCCGGAGAGGGCGGTCTGTTTGGCCGCGAAGAACTTGATGTGATTGCACCGGCCATCATGACAGCGCGCCTGCAGGGATTGCAGGTCAGTGGCCCATTTGCGCCGGACACGCTTTTCATGCGCGCGCGCGCCAGCAACGGCAAGCCCGATGAATTTGACGTTGTGGTGGCGATGTACCACGACCAGGGTTTGATTCCGGTGAAGTACCTTGGCATTGAAAAGGGCGTCAATGTGACGCTGGGCTTGCAACTGGTGCGAACCAGTCCTGATCATGGCACCGCATTTGATATTGCTGGAACCGGAAAGGCCGATCCATCAAGTCTGATCGAGGCGATCCGAATGGCGCGCCAATTGTGTGACGCTACTTTTTAAGGCTGTCGCGGATCTCGCGCAACAGCAATACGTCTTCAGTAGTTGCAGCGACGGCCACCGGCGCCGGCGGGGTGTTCTTCTTCAGGCGGTTGATTTGTTTGACCATCATGAAAATAATGAATGCCAGGATCGCAAAGTTGACGGCCACTGTGATGAAGTTGCCGTAAGCAAATACCGGGACGCCGGCCTTTTTCAGGGCATCCAATGTCATGGCGGTTCCCGCTGGCGCTTGTCCCAGCACGACAAACAGGTTCGTAAAATCAATTTTTCCAACAATCGCACCAATCAGGGGCATCACCAAGTCACTGACCACTGAGTCGACGATCTTGCCGAAAGCGCCGCCAATGATGACACCTACTGCGAGGTCCATAACGTTGCCTTTGACCGCAAACTCTTTGAATTCCTGCACCATTCCCATGTAATAAACCTCGTTTGTTGAATTAGACGGCTGAAGTATTGCCGAAAATAGTGATTTTGGGCAAGTTTCGTGTGCAAACGCCGTCCTGAGTTCGGTCTATCGGTCAGTTACAATCGTCTGTTAACCCCAATAGTGACGTCTTTCATTGAGGATTCCCATGAGTGAAACCCTTGCCGATAGTGGCCAGTTCGACGCCAGCAAGCGAACTTGGCTGATAGCCACCAGTTGCGCCGGTGCCGTAGGTGGTATCGCCGCTGCCGTCCCCTTTGTCAGCAGCTTTCAGCCTTCTGAAAGAGCCAAGGCGGCTGGCGCTGCGGTAGAAGCAGATATCTCGGCGCTCAAGCCGGGCGAGAAGATGACGGTGGAATGGCGTGGCAAACCGGTGTGGATTTTGCGTCGCACACCAGAGCAACTGGCTGCCCTGCCCAAACTTGACGCGCAATTGGCCGACCCAAAATCCGAGCGCAAACCGGCCGAACAGGCGCCGGCGTACGCCCGCAATGAAGCCCGTTCCATCAAGCCCGAATACCTGGTTGCCGTCGGTATCTGCACCCACTTGGGATGCTCGCCATCGGACAAATTTCAGACTGGTGCCCAGCCCTCTTTGCCGGATGACTGGCAGGGCGGCTTCTTCTGCCCTTGCCATGGTTCCACCTTTGATTTGGCTGGCCGCGTCTACAAGAACAAGCCGGCGCCTGATAACCTTGAAATACCACCCCATATGTATCTCTCCGACACCAAGTTGCTCATTGGTGAAGACAGGCAAGCCTAAGGACCAACAACATGGCTAAATTCCACGAAATTTCCCCCAACGCGCCTGCGGCTCAAAAACTGCTCAACTGGGTCGACAACCGCTTCCCGTTGACCAAGCTCTTCAAGGAGCACATGAGCGAGTATTACGCACCAAAGAATTTCAATATCTGGTACGTTTTTGGTTCACTCTCGTTATTGGTGCTGGTGCTGCAGATTGTTACCGGCATCTTTCTGACGATGCACTACAAACCGGATGCCGCGCTGGCATTCGGCTCGGTCGAGTACATCATGCGCGACGTGCCCTGGGGCTGGTTGATTCGCTACATGCATTCCACCGGTGCGTCCGCCTTCTTCCTGATGGTGTATCTTCACATGTACCGGGGCCTGATCTATGGCAGCTACCGCAAGCCCCGTGAATTGATCTGGATTTTTGGTTGCGCCATATTCCTGGCGTTGATGGCCGAGGCCTTCATGGGGTATTTACTGCCTTGGGGTCAGATGAGTTACTGGGGCGCCCAGGTGATCGTGAATTTGTTCTCTGCAATCCCCTTTATTGGCCCTGATTTGTCCTTGTGGATTCGGGGTGACTTTGTGGTCGGTGACGCCACTTTAAACCGCTTTTTCAGTTTTCACGTGATTGCCGTGCCACT
The DNA here is from genome assembly GCA_025354965.1 of Betaproteobacteria bacterium. Taxonomy (GTDB): domain Bacteria; phylum Pseudomonadota; class Gammaproteobacteria; order Burkholderiales; family Burkholderiaceae_C; genus Rhodoferax. The sequence goes on along the minus strand of JANXLW010000152.1, from coordinate 3,001 downwards.
GGTGCTGCTGGGTCTGGTGGTCGCACACATCATCGCCTTGCATGAAGTCGGCTCCAACAACCCGGACGGTATCGAGATCAAGGCAACCAAGGATGCCAACGGTATCCCGCTGGACGGCATTCCTTTTCATCCCTACTACTCGGTGCATGACGTGTTTGCGGTCTGCGTATTCCTGATGGTGTTCACGGCCATCGTTTTCTTTGCGCCAGAGATGGGCGGCTATTTCCTCGAATACAACAACTTCATTCCGGCCAACCCTTTCCAGACGCCATTGCACATCGCCCCGGTCTGGTATTTCACGCCGTACTACTCCTTGCTGCGTGCCGTCACCAGTGAAATGATGTACGCACTTATTGCTTGTGTGCTGGCGGGTAGCGTGCTGGCCGTGACCAAAGTGAAGATGCCCAACTTGTTTAAAGGAGTGATCGTGGTGGCGGCGCTGGCTGTTGTGGCCATGATGATTTCGATCGATGCAAAATTCTGGGGCGTGGTCTCCATGGGCGGCGGCGTTGTCATTCTGTTTTTCTTGCCGTGGCTGGACAACAGCCCGGTCAAGTCGATCCGCTACCGCCCGGACTGGCACAAATATTTGTATGCGATTTTTGTTATCGACTTTGTAGTACTGGGCTACCTGGGCACGCAGCCGGTATCCCTCATTAGCAGTCGTATCGCGCAGATTGGAACCCTGTTTTATTTTGGTTTTTTTATTCTGATGCCCTGGTGGAGTCGTATCGGAAAGACCAAGCCGGTGCCGGACCGCGTCACCTTCTCGGCGCATTGAACTGGAGAGGAAAATATGAAAACCATCGATTTCACAAAAAAATCTATTCTCGGTTTGATGCTGGCGATGGGTTTGCTACTGGGTGCACAAGCCAACGTCGGTGGTCCGGCCTGGGACAAGGCGCCCAACAAGACCAATGACATGGCAGCCCTGCAAAATGGCGCCAAGCTGTTTGTCAACTATTGTCTGAATTGCCACTCTGCGGCCTACATGCGTTTTAACCGCTTGCAGGATATTGGTTTGACCCAGGCACAAATCAGGGACAACCTGCTGGTGACCAACGCCAAGATTGGCGAAACCATGAAGTCAGCCATTGATCCCCAGCAGGCTAAAGCCTGGTTTGGGGTCAATCCACCCGACCTCACCGTCATTGCCCGCTCGCGCGCTGGTGCCGGTGGATCGGGTGCTGACTATTTGTACACCTATATGCGGACCTTCTACCAAGACGAGGACAAACCCACTGGCTGGAATAACCTCGTGTTTCCCAATGTGGGCATGCCTCATGTGCTGTGGGAACTGCAGGGTGCGCGCCGCCCGGTCTATGAAGAAGCCAAGGAGCATGGCGAAGCAATTCATGTATTCAAAGGCTGGGAGCAAATTACGCCTGGCAGCATGACACCTCTTCAATATGACCAGGCCATAGGTGACCTGGTTGGCTACTTGCAATGGATGAGCGAGCCGGTTCAAAATACGCGTGTTCGTGTCGGCGTCTGGGTTTTATTGTTCCTTGGTGTGCTCACACTTTTCGCGTGGCGACTTAACGCTGCCTACTGGAAAGACATAAAGTAGCGCTTACCAATAGTCTGGGCTACGCTCTGCAGAGGGTGGTTCGGGCATTTTGGAGTGGGATTGCGCGCAGCAACCCACTCTTTCATTTTTAGGAGTTCCCACCATGATGGTGTTGTATTCAGGTACTACCTGCCCGTTTTCCCACCGTTGCCGTTTCGTCTTGTTTGAAAAAGGCATGGACTTCGAAATTCGCGACGTTGACATGTACAACAAGCCGGAAGACATCAATGTGATGAATCCCTACGGCCAGGTGCCCATACTGGTAGAGCGTGATTTGATTTTGTACGAATCGAACATCATCAATGAGTACATTGACGAGCGCTTTCCACACCCCCAGTTGATGCCTGGCGATCCAGTCGATCGGGCTCGAGTACGCTTGTTCCTGCTCAATTTTGAGAAGGAACTGTTCGTACATGTGTCGACCCTCGAGTCCCGTGCCGTCAAGAACAACGAAAAAGTTTTGGAGAAGGCACGGTCCCATATCCGGGACCGTCTGACACAACTCGCCCCGGTATTTTTGAAGAACAAATATATGTTGGGTGACGGCTTCTCGATGCTGGATGTCGCCATTGCCCCCTTGCTATGGCGTCTGGATTACTACGGTATTGATCTTAGTAAAAATGCAGCACCGCTGCTCAAATACGCTGAGCGCATCTTCTCGCGCCCGGCCTATATTGAAGCTTTGACGCCTTCCGAAAAAGTGATGCGCAAATAGTTCTGCCTGGCACCGATGATTGACGCTCCAGACGCCACTTCCACCCGTCCGTACCTGATCCGGGCACTTTACGAGTGGTGCACGGACAACGGCTTTACACCTTATGTTGCAGTGTCGGTGAACGAGCACGTCCAAGTTCCCCGCGAGTACGTGAAAGACGGTGAGATTGTTCTCAATATCAGTTTTGATGCCACAACCTCGCTCAAACTGGGTAACGACTTCATTGAGTTCAAAGCCCGGTTTGCCGGGACCGCCCGTGAGATCATGGTGCCTGTTAGTCAGATCATTGCCATTTATGCGCGTGAAAATGGACAAGGTATGGCGTTTCCCCTGGTAAGTCCTCAGGTTGCCCGACTGCCTGAGACGCCTCCCGCGAGTCTGGTTTCTGTGCCTCCCAATGTCCTCGATGGAGGGCCTGATCAAAAAGGGGTTTCGCTGACCAGTGTCGACACGGAAGTTAGAAGTGATGATCCAACGGACCAACCTGATCCGCCGCGACCTTCCACGGCAGCTTCCAGACCGGCCCTGAAGCGGGTGAAATAGCAGTTGCGTTTCGCTGCAAAGCTTCGGGAGTCCGGTAAAATTTGAAGACGTGCCGATTTAGCTCAGTTGGTAGAGCAACCGCCTTGTAAGCGGTAGGTCATCAGTTCGAATCCGATAATCGGCACCATTTCAAACCCCTGGTTGTTTGGTTACCCTGTGCGCAAGCCTGCTGA
>JANXLW010000146.1 GCA_025354965.1 Betaproteobacteria bacterium | reverse complement strand
CTTCATGCGGGCATCTTCAAAGGCTTCGAAGCCGCATTCATAAGGGGAATTTTTCGCCGCGTCCGGACGGTTCGGACCGAGTATGTAACCTATCACTTGCGGTGCAATGCCGACACCGAGGCCAACCAAGATAAACAAGAGTACTGGCAGGTATTGTTCAAGGTTCATCGGACGATTCTGACCCAAGTTCTGGCTTGATGCTTTGATCCACATCAAGCGTGCTTATTTGGTGCCTTCGGCGAGACTCGAACTCGCACAGCTTTCGCCACTACCCCCTCAAGATAGCGTGTCTACCAATTTCACCACGAAGGCGGCTTTCAGATGTCTGGATTGCATGAGGCACCTTGCGGTTTTGGCTTTCAAGACAGCGCAGAGTTTACCCTGAAATGACAGCAACACCGTCCGCAATCGCGCAATATCAAAAGCAATTATTTGGACGGTATTTGGGCTGCGCCGGAGGCCGGTGCGGCAGGCACAACAACCGCCGGTTTCGGCGCTGTGACCGCGGCACCTTCAAGCACGCTGCCTGAACCGGCAGTCGGACGAGCGGTGCCAAAATAGGCCAGCAACAGAGTGCAAGCAAAGAACAGCGTCGCCAATACCGCGGTTGTCCGTGAAAGAAAGTTTGCGCTGCCACTGGCGCCAAACAGACTGCCAGAACCGCCGCTGCCAAAAGCGGCACCCATATCGGCCCCCTTGCCATGCTGCACCAGGATCAGCCCGATCATGGCCACCGCAGTAATCATCTGGACAGCAAGAAGAATGGTTAGAAAAACGCTCATCAAATACTCCTAAATATGCAGCAGCCGATGCTCTAAATCAAAGGGCCGAAGCAATAATCGACAAAAAATCAGGGGCCTTCAGCGAGGCGCCGCCCACCAGGCCACCATCAATGTCAGCTTGCGCCAGCAACTGGGCGGCGTTGGCCGCATTCATGCTGCCTCCATAGAGAATATGAATGCGATCCGCCTGCGCCGATGCCGCTTTCAACTGCGCACGCAACACCGCGTGTACTTGCTGCGCCTGCTCGGCGCTGGCCGTCTTGCCGGTGCCAATGGCCCACACCGGTTCATACGCCACCACGATTTCACTGATGCAGTGCCCATTGGCGTGAATCACTGCAGCCAGTTGACGCTTGACCACTTCTTCTGTCATACCCGCTTCGCGTTCGGTCAAGGTCTCGCCCACACACACGATGGGCGTGACACCGCAGGCCAGAGCGCGCTGGGCTTTGGCAGCAACCAGGGCATCCGTCTCAAAGTGATATTGACGCCGCTCGGAATGGCCGACCAGCACATAACGCACGCCAAACTCTTTGAGCATGGCGCCAGAAATTTCACCAGTAAATGCACCGCCTTCGTGCTGGGAAACGTCCTGCGCGCCGAGGTCAATCTCGCTACCCACCAGCAACGCTTGCATCTGCGCCAGATAGATTGACGGTACACAAAGTGCCATTTCACAGGCTGGCGTGCCCAAGTTTGTCAATAGACCATTCACCAGTGCTTCATTGGCAGCAAAGCTGCCGTTCATTTTCCAGTTGCCTGCGATCAGTTTTTTTTTCATGCTACACCCCAAGTCAAAACAATTTTTCCGACATGCCGGTTGGACTCCATCAAGGCATGCGCCTTGAACGCATCGTGCGCCGCAAAAGTGCTGTGTATGACGGGCTTGATACTGCCACTCTCAATCAGTGGCCAGACATTTTTTAGGCACGCCTGCGCGATCGCCTCTTTAAAGGCAATCGGCCGTGGGCGCAAAGTAGATCCGGTCACTGTCAGGCGTCGACGCAACACAAGACCAGCATTGATGTCACTCTTTATGCCGCCCTGTACCGCGATGATGACCAGGCGGCCGTCTTCACTCAGACACTCGATTTCTTTCGCGATATAGCTGCCAGCCACCATGTCAAGAATCACGTTGACACCCTGCCCAAGCGTCAATCGCTTGACCTCGTCCTGAAAATCGTGCGTTTTGTAGTTGATCGCATGATCAGCGCCCAGCGCCACGCAAGCGGCACATTTTTCATCGCTACCCGCCGTCACTATCACTTTCGCGCCCATCGCCTTTGCCAATTGGATGGCGGTTACGCCAATGCCGCTGGAGCCACCCTGAATCAACAGCGTCTCACTCTTTTGCAGATGTGCACGGTCAAAAACATTGCTCCAGACGGTAAAAAAAGTCTCCGGTAAAGACGCCGCCTCAACATCAGTCAGGCCCTTTGGCACAGGCAAACATTGCCCGAGCGGTGCGACACAAAATTCAGCATAACCGCCGCCAGCAACCAGCGCACAAACACGATCACCCAACTTGAAGCCAAAGCGCAGCATTTCCACTGCGTTGCCCTGCGCTATCACACCCGCCACTTCCAGCCCCGGAATATCCGATACTCCCAGCGGGACCGGGTAGTTACCCGTGCGCTGCAACACATCAGGTCGGTTCACGCCACTGGCCGACACGCGAATGAGCAGTTCACCCGCACCCGGCACCGGCATGGCGCGTTCTCCCAAACGCAAAACGTCGGGTGCTCCAAATGAACTTATTTCGATAGCTTTCATGGTCGTTTCAGTCGACAGCATCGTTGCGTGCGCGAGTCGCCATCAACTTCATGACAATCATGCGTGGTGATCGGAACCATTCTGAACTGGACGGTCCAGCAAGACCTTCATGGACAGCTTGATGCGGCCTTTTTCATCCGTTTCCATGACCTTGACCTTGACGATCTGGCCCTCGCTCAGGTAATCAGAAACCTTTTCCACGCGCTCGTGCGCGATCTGGCTGATATGCAACAGGCCGTCCTTGCCAGGCAGCAAGTTAACCAGCGCGCCAAAGTCCAGAATCTTGGTAATCGGACCTTCGTAAATCTTGCCAATTTCAACTTCAGCCGTGATCTGTTCGATGCGGCGTTTGGCTTCCTCGGCCTTGGCCGGATCAGCCGACGCGATGGTGATGGTGCCGTCTTCGTCGATATTGATCTGGGTACCGGTTTCTTCAGTCAACGCACGGATCACCGAGCCGCCCTTGCCGATCACATCGCGAATCTTGTCGGGGTTGATCTTCATGGTGAAAAGGCGTGGCGCAAAGCTGGACACCTCGGTCTTGGCCTCGGCCATAGCTTCCTGCATCTTGCCCAGAATATGCATGCGGGCCTCCTTGGCCTGGGCCAAGGCAACTTGCATGATTTCCTTCGTGATGCCCTGGATTTTGATGTCCATCTGCAATGCAGTAATACCGTTGGTGGTACCGGCCACCTTGAAATCCATGTCGCCCAGATGATCTTCGTCACCCAAAATGTCGGTCAACACGGCAAACCTGTTTTCTTCCTTGATCAGACCCATGGCGATACCAGCCACATGCGCCTTGATCGGTACGCCAGCGTCCATCAAGGACAGGCAACCACCGCAGACTGACGCCATTGACGAGGAGCCATTGGACTCGGTAATCTCGCTCACCACACGCATGGTGTACGGGAAATCTTCCTTTGACGGCAGCACGGCTATCAGGGCACGCTTGGCCAGCCGGCCGTGACCGATTTCGCGGCGCTTTGGCGTGCCAACGCGACCGGTTTCGCCAGTAGCAAAAGGAGGCATGTTGTAGTGCAGCAAGAAACGGTCTTCATACTCACCAGCCAGTGCGTCAATACGTTGCGCGTCGCGCTCGGTGCCCAGCGTAGTCACCACCAGCGCCTGAGTTTCACCACGCGTGAACAATGCCGAGCCGTGGGTACGCGGCAGCACGCTGTTGCGGATTTCGATGGCGCGCACGGTGCGCGTGTCACGGCCATCAATGCGAGGTTCGCCGGCCAGAATCTGGCTGCGAACAATCTTGGCTTCGATATCAAACAACATGCCTTCAACGGCGACGCCATCAAACTCGACACCTTCTGCCTTCAAAGCGGTCATGACGTCTGAATAGGCAGCACGACATGCCTGGGTGCGGGCTTGCTTGTTGCGAATTTGGTAGGCGGCTGCCAGCTTTTGGCCAGCCAGCGCACCGACCTTGGCGATCAGCGGTTCGTTCTTGGCCGGGGCTTTCCAGTCCCACACCGGTTTACCGGCGTCACGCACCAGTTCGTGAATCGCGTTGATGGCGATATTGCCCTGCTCATGGCCGAACACTACGGCGCCCAGCATGATTTCTTCGCTTAGCTGCTTGGCTTCAGATTCCACCATCAACACGGCGGCCTCGGTACCAGCCACCACCAGATCAAGGACTGAATCCTTGCGCGCGGTCTGACCCGGGTTCAGCACATATTCGCCGTTGATGTAGCCGACACGGGCAGCGCCAATCGGGCCACTGAACGGAATGCCAC
>JANXLW010000086.1 GCA_025354965.1 Betaproteobacteria bacterium | reverse complement strand
CCAGTTACGGTGGCTATCTCACAATGATGGGCCTGGCCAAGGAGCCGGGATTGTTTCGATGCGGTATCAATTGGGTTGGTGTCACCGACCCCTCGTTCATGTTCAGCGTGACCTGGAGCGATTTCAACCGGGTTGACGCTGCGCGCTTCACCTTGCCGATGCTGATCGGCGACCCCGACAAGGATGCCGAGCAGTTCAAACGCACCTCGCCGGTGCTGCGTGCGGCCGAGATCACGCAACCGGTACTCATGGCTTACGGCGGTCTTGACCAGCGTGTACCGCTTATCAATGGCGAAAAGATGCGCACGGCCCTTGCACCGCATAACAAAAAAGTGGAGTGGGTGGTCTATTCGGACGAGGGCCATGGCTGGTTGAAGTTGACAAACAACATCGACTTCTGGACTCGCGTCGAGAAGTTTCTGGCCGAAAATATGCGTGCCACTTGATTTGACAACCAGGCAGGCACGCGGTCCGATGCAGGCCTTGGCTGCTCGCAAGTGGCCAGTGGTAACCATAAAACAGCCAGGCTCGTGCCCCCCATAACTATGTGCCCCGCAGACAACCTTTTCTGGCAAACGCTGTCAATCAACAAGGCTGAGCGTGCGGCGATCAAACAGCAACAGCCCGGCTGTGTGTGGCTCACCGGCCTGTCTGGCTCAGGCAAGTCCACTATCGCTGATTTGCTTGAAAAGCGGCTGCATGCGCAGGGGCGACACACCTACACGCTAGAGGGCGACAACGTGCGCCATGGGTTGAATCGCGACCTGGGCTTCAGCGATGCGGACCGTGTGGAAAACATCCGGCGAGTGGCGGAAGTTGCGCGACTGATGGTGGAAGCAGGTTTGATCGTGATCGTGTCATTCATCAGCCCATTTCGGGCCGAGCGTGCTTTCGCACGTTCGCTGTTTGAAGCGGGCGAGTTCACCGAGGTTTTCGTCGACGCGCCCATTGAGGAATGCGTGCGACGCGATCCCAAGGGGCTATCCGCCAAGGCGCTTAGCGGGCAAATGCCGAATTTCACCGGCATCGACAGCGACTATGAAGCACCCGAGGCGCCGGAGGTTCACCTGCACACCGCTGACGAGTCCCCCAGCGCATGCGTCGAGCACCTGCTGGCGGCGCTTGAGTAAGCGCCATAAATCCGCAGCATGACCGACGACGACAGCCCTCAATCGCTCCTCAACCTGGCTTCGCGTCTGCTACAGGCCGGGCGCGTACAGGAGGCGATCGACGCCCATGAGCGGCTGTTGGTGCTCAACCCGAATCTGCCCGACAGTTGGTACAACCTGGCGTACCTGCAGCAGCGCGCTCGCCACTGCGTTGTTGCTCTGACTTCGTACCGACAGGCATTGGGGCGGGGTGTCAGTTGCCCGGAGGAAGTTCACCTCAACTGCGCCGTCATCCTGGCAGAACATTTGGGTAGAACCGACGAGGCCGAACGCGAACTCGGTTTAGCGCTGACGCTGAACCCGCGCTACGTGCCCGCGCTCGTCAACCTTGGCAACATCCATGAGCAACGCGGTGACCGCGAACAGGCGCTCGACGCCTATGAACGTGTGCTGACCATTGAGCCCACCAATGCTCTGGCGCTGGCACGCCTGCCGAACCTGAAAATCACCGCCAGCGGCAATGATCCGTTGATCCTGCAACTGCAACAAGCGATTGCCCGTCCCGGCGTGACCGCCGCAGAGTGCGCCGACCTTGGCTTTGGCCTTGGCAAGGCGCTTGATAGTGCGGCCGACTATGACCGTGCGTTCGCAGCCTATACCGCTGCCAACCACGCCAGTCGCCTCAGCGCCGGCCCGAACGGCGCACGCTACGACGCTGCGGCGCATGAACGCTTCGTCGATCGCCTGATCACGGCCTTCCCCGAGCCGGTATACCCTTCGGCGCCTACCGTTGGCCAATCGCCGCCACTGTTCATCTGCGGCATGTTCCGTTCAGGCTCGACCCTGGTCGAACAAATTTTAGCCAGTCATCCGCTGGTTACTGCCGGCGGCGAGATCGACCTGCTACCGGCCATGGCGCGAGAACACCTGGGGCCACTGCTGCAAGAACCCGGCACCGCGATCGAGGCGACCAGGCTGGCGCATCTAAGAGCCATTTATCTGGACAGCGTCGCGGCACGGTTTCCTGGTGCCGCGTTTGTTACTGACAAGCGGCCCGACAACTTCCTCAATATCGGGCTCATCAAACTGCTCTTTCCGCAAGCGAAGATTGTTCATACGCGGCGCCACCCGATCGACAATTGTCTGTCAGTTTTTTTTCTCCACCTCAGTCATTCCATGCCTTACGCGTTCGACCTGCTTGATATCGCGCACTGGTATCGCCAGTACGAAAGGCTGATGACGCACTGGAAGTCGCTTTACGGCGAGGACATTCATGACATCGAGTACGACACCCTCGTTGCAGATTTCCAGCCGACTACCAGGAGCCTGCTCGATTATTGTGAGTTGCCATGGGACGATGCCTGCCTGACATTCCACAAGACGAAGACGGTCGTCATGACACCCAGCGCATGGCAAGTCCGTCAACCGCTTTACACCCGGTCGTCAGGCCGCTGGCGCCACTATGAGCGCCACCTGGATAGTTTGCGTGTCGCTCTGGGTCAACCGCCGGATGTATGAGCCGCCTCGGTTGTGCTTGTGTTCAGTTCAACCTGCCGCACGAGACTCATGGCCTGGATAACCGTTAAACCATCACTCTGGAACGTAGTGCCTTGCTGGTCCAATGGCAGGGCTACGCGGCTTACCTTCAGATCTGCCCAGCAACCATAGCTGCCGCCATGAGCGGATTCATGACCTCGATGCCATCTTTCATGGGGAAGGGCCGATCCACTGGCGCCACCAACACTTTACGGCTGGCACCCACGTCGGTGGCAGCCAGATAGAAACCTTTAGACACCGTGGGTGCCGAAGATCGCTTGATCTCGATGACCCATGTTTGGCCACTGCGAAACTCCAGTACCAGATCAACTTCAGCGCCATGGCTGGTTCGGTAGAAACTGGGTTGCGCATGAGGCGCCGCGTTGATTAATTGCTCTATGACGAAACCTTCCCAGCTCGCTCCGGCCACCGGGTGGCTTAAAACAGAATCAAGGTTTTGCAGACCAAGCAGCGCGTGAACCAGCCCACTGTCACGCACATACACTTTGGGTGCGCGCACCAATCGTTTCCCGACTTTCCCATTCCATGCGGTCAAGCGCCGTACCAGCATCAGGTCGCACAGCAGATCAATGTAACGTCCCACTGTTTGCCCACTAATGGCGAGAGCAGCGGCTAGCTTGGACTGGTCCAACAGTTCTCCCTGGTTGTGAGCCAGCATGGTCCACAAGCGACGCAAGGTGGTCGTGGGAATGCGCGGGCCCAGGGCCGGGATGTCCTTTTCCAGGTACGTGGTTATGAATGCCTCACGCCAGGCAAGACTCTGGGCATCGTTAGCGGCCATCCATGACAGCGGGAACCCACCTCGAACCCACAGGGAATTCATGTCAGCAGCCATCGCACCAGCTGGCAGAATCTCTCGGGCTTGAAAGGGTGTGAGTTCAAGTTGCGCAATCCGGCCGGCAAGGCTTTCACTACTTTGTTGCATCAACGCCCCTGATGCCGACCCAAGCAGCAAGAACTGTCTGCTAGCTTCACCATTGCGGCGACGAAGATCGATGATGCCGCGTAGCACCGTAAAGAGGTCTGGTAAGCGCTGGACCTCATCCAGAATGACGAGTTGATTCGGGTGGGCAAGAAAAAACGCTTCAGCGTCATCAAGCTGTCGCTGGGCTGAAGGGAGTTCCAGATCGAGGTAGAGAGCGTTTGGGCTAACTTTTTTTTCAGCAAATGCCAGCGTTGTCTTGCCGGCTTGGCGCGGTCCCAAGAGAACCACGGCCGGAAACTGCCCCAGCAGATTGCTCAGATTGTGCTGCGCAAGACGCGTATACATCCGTGGATTATATCCGACGCATGGAATAAATGCACGGTTGAAACCCGGCATGAGCCCGCCTGGGTGCTGACGACATTCCCAATGCGCCGCCGATTTGCTTACTGCTCGAGCACAACTGGCGGTCGCCTCCGGTCTGCCAAGCGACGCCCCATGGCCTTGACCATCCGGTACAGCCAGCGCAGCAGCAAAAATGCCAGCAGCCCTTCCAGCAGCGTCTGCAAAAACGCCACCAACACATTGCCGCGCTCTGCGCGCGCACGAAATTTCGCGGTGGCACGGTCGTGCGTGATTTCAATGCTGTCATAAAAGGTGGGCACCACCAGCAGCGTCAACAGTGTCGAGGTGATGGTGCCGCCGATGATGGCCACCGCCAGCGGTTGGTAGAACTCGCCACCCTCGCCCAGCCCAATGGCCACCGGCAACATGCCGGCGATCAGCGCAAAAGTGGTCATCAGGATGGGCCGCAGGCGCATGCGGCCAGCGTCCATTAAGGCCTGTTCCCGGTCCATGCCGGCGGCCTCGCGCTTGCGGGCGGCGTCGAGCAGCAAGATGGCATTCTTGGCAACCAGGCCCATCAGCATGATGATGCCGATAAAGCTCATCAGGTTGAGCGTGCCACGGGTCACCAGCAGGGCCAGCACCACACCGATGAGAGACAGCGGCAGCGACAACATCACCGCCAGTGGCGCGGTGAATGAGCCAAACTGCATCACCAGAATCAGGTACATCAGGCCAATGCCCGACAGCAGCGCGATCAGCATCTCGGTGAACAGTTCCTTCTGGTCCTGCCCGGCACCGCCAAGCGAAAGGCCGTAGCCGGGCGGGTAGTCGAAGGACTTGGCCAGTTTCATGGCGTCGTCGGTGACTTCGCCGTTGGAGCGGCCTTGCGCATTGGCCGACACGGTGATGTTGCGTTTGCCGTTGGCGTGCTCAATGCCTGACGGCCCCTTGCCCATGCTGATGGTGGCGATCTGCTCCAGCGGCACCATCAGGTTGGTGCCGGAAACGGCAATCGGCAGGCGCTCGATGTTTTCCTTGCTGACACGATCAAGCGGGTGCAAGCGTACCGCCACATCGCGCGTCTCACCGGTAGGGTCGACCCAATCACCCACTTCAATACCCGCAAACGCCACGCGCAGTGCTTGCGCCGCATCAAAGGCCGAAATGCCCATGGAATTGGCCAGACCCCGGTTGAGTTCAATCTTCAGTTCCTTCTTGGGGTCTTGCTGGGACAGGCCGACATCGACCGCACCGGGAACCATGCGCAGCTTGTCCATGTAGGCGCTGGTGATCTCCAGCAGCTTGCGTGAATCGGGGCCGGTAAAGTCGATCTGGATGGGTTTGCGTGCACCGTTGTTCAAGTCGTCTATGACAGTGTATTCAGCACCCACCAGGGTGCGTATTTTCTCGCGCAAATCGGTGGCGATTTCCTTGGCGGTGCGGCTGCGCGTATGGCGCTTGCCAATGTCAACGTAGATGCGTCCGCCACCGGCCGCGATGTTGCTGTTGGTCTCCTTGGTCTCGGCAATAGTGCGGGCCAGCGCGGCGGCGCGTTCCATCTTCAGACGGGCATATTCGACTGACGAGGAGGCTGGCGTGCGCACATCGATCATCAAGTTGCCGGAATCTGTGGCGGGCAGGAAGGCACTGCCGCCCCACATGGCCTGCAACCCAAGCGCCCCGACCAGACTGAGCACCGCAATGGCCGTCATCCAGCGACGGTGGTGCAAGGCCCAGGCAATCACGTTGCCGTAACGATCGGCCTGGTGGTCAAACCAAACGTTGAAGCGTGCCAACAGCGCGCTGATACCGGTCTTGGGCGCGCTGTGGTGGCCCACCGGATCGCCCCAATAAGCCGACAGCATGGGGTCCAGTGTGAACGAGATGCCCAGGCTCACCAGCACCGAGCAAGTCACCGTCAGGGCAAAGGGGCGAAACCACTCGCCAGAGACGCCGGGCATGAAGGCCACCGGAATAAACACCGCGATGATGGAGAAGGTGGTGGCCGCTACCGCCAGGCCAATCTCGGCCGTGCCTTCCAGCGAAGCGGTGCGCCGGTCCGAGCCGCGCTGCATGTGGCGCACGATGTTTTCCCGCACCACGATGGCATCGTCAATCAGCACACCAATGGCCAGCGAGAGCCCCAGCAGGGTCATGAAATTGAGCGTGAAGCCACACAGCCACACCGCAATGAACGCGGCAATGACAGAGGTCGGCAAGCTCAGCGCCGTGATCAGCGTGGAGCGCCAGGAGTTCAGGAAGGCGTAGACCACAAAAATGGTCAGCATGGCGCCCAGCATCAGGGAATCGATGACATTGTTGAGGCTGTTTTGCGCGTCCACACCGCCATCGCGGGTGATTTCGAGCCGGGTTCCGGGGTGCTCCTTTTCAAACTCGGTATTGATTTCCTTGACCAGTTTACGCACGTCGTTGGCGACGCTCACGGTGCTGGCGTCGCGCGAGCGGGTGACAAAAATACCCACGTTGGGCTTGGCGCTGCGGATGCTGAAAGAGTCGATGTCAGCAAAGCTGTCTGCAATGCTGGCAACCTGCGCCAGGCGAACGATCTGGTCACCGAAGCGCTTGACCACAATATTCTGAAATTCTTCCGGCGATTCGATGCGACCGACCAGGCGGATGCTTTCTTCATCGAGCTTGTCACGCACTTTGCCGACCGGGGCGTTGCTGTTCTGCGCCCGCAGCGCAGCGACCACTTCACCAACCGAAACATTGAATTCACTCAGCTTCTGCGCGCGCAACAGCACCGACAACTCCCGCTTCAGCGAACCATTGATGTTGACCGTGGCCACGCCGGCAATGCCGCGCAGTTTGTCTGCCAATACATCTTCCGCCAGACGCGATATCTCGGCGTGACTCTGCTTGCTGGACGACAAGGCCATGTTCATGATCGGCTGTGCCGCAGGGTCAAATCGCCGAACGACGGGTTCGCGCATCTCGGTGGGCAATTTGTAGCGCGCACTGGAGATGACGGTGCGAACATCGTCTGCCGCTTCAATCATGTTTTTCTTGAACGAAAACTGAATCCAGAAACTGGCATTGCCCTCGCTGCTGGTCGAGTAGACATCCGTCGCACCGGGGACGCTTTGCAATGATTTTTCCAGCCGATTGACAATTTCACGTTCCACTGAATCCGGTGAAGCCCCCGGGTAGGCAATGAAAACCTGAATGCCCGGAATCTCCACATCCGGGTTTTGGTTAACGCGCAACTTGTTAAGCGCCAGCAGGCCCAGGGCCATCAAGGCAATGATCAATACAACCGTGGGGATAGGACGCTTGATACTGAAGTCGGACAAGAACATATCTATGCCCCTTTAGTGGTAGATGCGGCGGCGGCAGGAGGTTTGGCGCTGACCAGTTCAACGTTCTGACCTTCCTTGAAGTTCGAACTCGGGCTGCGCAGGATGATGTCGCCATCGACCAGTCCGCTGCGAACTTCAAAGTAGCCGGTGCGTGGGTCACGCGCGCCCAGTGCGAGCTCGATCTGGCTCAACGTGTTGTCCTTGACGCGCCATACCGATGTCTTGTCGCCAGAGCGCACCACCACCGATTCCGGCAGCGTGACGGCCTTCACGTTACCGGCCTCTATAGTCCCTTCCGCATACAAACCCGACACCCGGGCTTGCTTGGCGTCGTTGATGCTGATCAGCACTTCCACCTGACGCGTTACGTCATTGGCACTCGGATCCACGCGCGTCACCTTGCCGCGAAATTCCTGGCCGGGGTAACCGTTGATGCGAAAGCTCACGGCCTGGCCGACGCTGACCACGCTGATTTTGTCGGCCGACACGCGTGCAGCAAAACGCATGCTGGCGGGGTCAATAACTTTGAGCAACTCCTTGCCGATGGACGCCGTGTCGCCGGCCGACGCTTTGCGATCACTCACCACGCCATCAAACGGAGCGCGGACAACGGTGCGCTCCAGTTGTTGTTGGGCCAGAACTTCGCGTGCATTGGAAGCTGACAGCTCGCTTTGAGCTCCGTTGCGCCGCACTTCGGCATCGTCCAGCGCCTGCAGCGAGGTCATGCCAGAGGCACGCAGTGTTTTGAGACGCTGCAAATTGCGCTCGGCCTGGTCGAGTGCCTGGGTGGCGTTGCGGACATTGGCCTGCGCCGATTGCAGGTTGTCACGGATGGAGGTCTGGTCCAGACGCACCAGCACGTCGCCGCGCCGGACCACGTCGCCATTTTCCTTGAGCACCTGCAGTACCACGGCCGACACTTCGGCCCGCAAGTCGGCCTTGCGTTCGGGTTGGATGGAGCCTGTTACGACCGGCCCCGACGCCAGGGCATTGGACTGAACGGTCAGGATGTCCTCAGGCGCAACGACCAGTTTAACGGGTGCCGCCGTGGCGTCTTTCTTGTCGCCCTTGCCCGGAAATTTGTCACAGGCAGAAAGGTTGGCAAGCAACAGGACAGCGATGAACAGCAGACGCAGCATAGAGAAATCTCCGAGGGGAAAAACGAGATGGTTGGGGAAATCGGCATGACTTGGTACGTTTAAGACGCATGCACAATCGGCCCGATTATGACGTCATCCACCCCACTGAGCTGGAGGGCAAGCAAGCTGGAAAGTGTGCGTAGGGTCATGCTGGGCGAAGGCTGATATGGGACGCAATGTAGGCACACCGGGCCGTCGGCACATCTGGTTTGTGACCAGCCACCGCCTCACGTGACGAGCTGCCGATATCGGGGTCTGATCTGACGCAGCGATGTTTGTCGGTTTACTTAAGCAACGTCGTCTCGAAAAATTGCACGCTGGAATAGAAATAGTAGTCGGCGTTGACCTTGCGCGCAAAACCATGGCC
>JANXLW010000083.1 GCA_025354965.1 Betaproteobacteria bacterium | reverse complement strand
GTGGCCAACTGGGTGGACGGTGTCAGCGTTATGCCGGGCCAACTGGTGTTGTTGGAAAACTGCCGCGTCAACAAGGGCGAGAAGAAAAATAACGACGAGCTAGCGAAGAAAATGGCCGCGCTGTGCGATATTTTTGTGCATGACGCGTTTGGCACGGCCCACCGCGCCGAAGCCTCCACCTATGGCATCGCGCGGTTTGCCAAAGTGGCGTGTGCCGGCCCATTGCTGGCGGCCGAGATGGATGCCATCACCAAGGCACTGGCGAACCCGAGGCGGCCGCTGGTGGCCATCGTGGCGGGCTCCAAAGTCTCGACCAAACTGACCATTCTCAAAAGCCTGGCAGCCAAGGTCGATCAGCTCATCGTCGGCGGGGGCATCGCCAACACTTTCATGCTGGCCGCCGGTCTGAAGATCGGCAAAAGTCTGGCCGAGCCGGATTTGCTGAGTGAGGCCAAGGCGGTGATTGAAGCCATGAAAACCCGCGGTGCCGCTGTTCCGATTCCGACCGATGTTGTCACCGCCAAGACTTTTTCTGCAGACGCTGTGGCTACCGTCAAGGCGGCCACCGACGTGGCAGACGACGACCTCATTCTGGACATTGGCCCGCAGACGGCGGCGGCGCTGGCGGCACAACTCAAGATGGCAGGCACCATTGTCTGGAACGGTCCGGTCGGTGTCTTCGAGTTTGCCGCGTTCGAGAACGGCACCCGGGTGATTGCGCAGGCGATTGCCGAATCCAGCGCGTTTTCCATTGCGGGTGGTGGCGACACGCTGGCCGCCATTGCCAAGTACGGCATCGAAAAGCAGGTTGGCTACATCTCAACTGGTGGCGGTGCGTTTCTGGAAGTGCTGGAGGGTAAAACGCTGCCCGCGTTCGAGATCTTGAGTCGTCGCGCCGGCGCTTAATCGGTTGCGGACGGGGCTTGCGCACTGGGTGTCGCTACGGGCTCTGCTGCGCAAGATTTTTGGAACGCGCCAGCGCCGCAGTCACGTCGCGCCGATTCAAGCCGTACATCGCGGCAAATTCTTCGGGTGTCTTGCCACTGCTCTCAAAGGCCCGGCGCAGCGCCTCCTGCTTGGCCAGTAGCTGGTCGTGCTCGGCCAGCGCTTCTTCCAACAGGGCGCTGGCGCCAGCATCATTCGTCTGGACTCTTGACAGGTAGTCCAGACGGGTCAGGCCAGAGGCCTCAAATGCTGCCCTCAACTGGGCTCGAAACTGTGGGCGCAAATCCGGTGCAGTGCGGCCCTGTCGGCGGCGGAACAATTCAAGCATGGCCAGGTAGACATGCTCCGGTGCCACCGGTTCAACCGCCGTACCTTGAAGATCATGGCGTTGCTTGCCTGCTGCAACGCTTTGCAGGTAACGCGTTGAGCGAGTGTGCACACCCAGTGCAGCCTTCAGGGTGTCCCGTTCGAAATGCTCGGGGTGGCTCGCCAGCAGTTCCTGAAAAATTCCGAGCTTGAGGGGTAGAAACTCGGCGCCGAACAAATGCGGGTAGAGTTGGAACAGCTGATCGAGCACCGGTTGCACAGAGCGCGTAGCGGCTCGTTTTGACGGAGCAGGGGGTGCGGTGGGCTCGCCGGCTTGGGCAAGTGTTTCTGACGGGGTACAGGTCATGGGATTCATCGTTGGGTCAACGCGCGATTGTCTACCAAGCTGCAAACTCGAACTCGAATGCCCGGCGTATGTTCATTCACTTGAGCCTGAGGTTGAACCAGCCCGGCGACAACATCATTTGCGAAAGCTGATGTCGCCGAACCAGGTGGTGACGCGTTCATCGGTATTGTCAGTATCGTTTCCAACTGCAACACTGGTCACCGCCGGAGCGTCGAAACCGAAGGCATCGCGAAAATCGGCGGCAACATCGCGCGTCTCGGTCATCCATTGGGCGACATGCGCCGGACCGCTCTGCAGGACGATTTTTCGCAGGCGATGGGTATAGGGGCTCCAGGCGGTATAGCCGATGCGATGTCGGTTATCCCACACATAGCACAAGGCGGCTGTCGGCACTTCGGCGCCCATCAGCATGCGCGCCAGCTGTAATTTGCTGCGTTCAACAAAAGACAGGGATTTCAGCGGCACATCAAAAAAAACGTAAACGCGCGCCGCGTGGTCGTCACCTGATTTGTCCTCCATGTCCGCTTTTTCCAGTACACGGCTGACCTTCCAGCGCCATTCCAGTACTGTGCTGCCAGCGCCGGGTGCGTTGTCAAGACGGGAAGCGGTCAAGGGGATGTCGATGCTGCCGGCGCTGTTGTCGGAGTCCACACGCAGCACGGTCTTGCCGTCATCGGTGGCGAGCGAAAAACTGTTTTGTGCAATCTTGGGCAGGTTGATGACGTGAAACTCCTTCGGCAACGCCTGCCCAGCAGTCAGCGAAGAAAACAGGGGCGTTACTTCGGCACTGCGAGTAAGTGTCGAAAGCGCAATCAGCGCCAAAATCGGCAATAGGAATTTCATGTCGATAAAAAAGGCCAATTATGAAGTTTTCAACGCACGGGTCCGCCGCAAATCGATGGAGTTCATTGTGTCAATTGCTGATGTTAGACGTCCCACACCGCATCCCTGAATGCTGGCAAACGGCGCAGCCAGAGTGTCAAGTTCACACCGGATCATTTGCGTGATGGGCGCTCGAACCTGTTCGCCGTCGCGTTGCAGTCCGTCAGCGACCCAGGCCAGGTCCGTCGCCAGCAGCAGCGTCAAAGCGTAACGCGAATGCAAGGCGCGGGCGCGCCCATAAAGGGATGGGTCGCCAAAGATAAAGTCACTGTAGATGGCGGTCAGCAAGGGTGCGGTGTCGCAAAACACAAACGGCAAATTCAGTTGACTGGCGTTATGTTGTGCGGCGAGTTCAGCAAGGTGCTGCGTTTCAAGTATCAGGGATTGTTCACCAGCCGTCGGCGTGCGTGCGTGCGTGTCGCAAAATTCGCGCAGATATTCCGGCACCCAGGGGCAGTCAAAATGCGCGGCAAGTGCTCGTGCGAGCGTGGTCTTGCCGGTGCTTTCGGCACCGATGATGCAGATCAGCTGCGGCCCTTGTATCGCGCGATTCGCGGTCATGAAGTGAAGGCCATTCGTTTCTTCCAGCCGACCCAGCCCCAAATGGCGAGCAGGAAAAATATCGCGTAGAGAATGACCGTCAGTTGCAGCCCCTTGTAGGCGAACAAAGCGATGCTGGCGGCGTTGACAAGCAGCCACAGGGGCCAGTTCTCGATGAACTTTCGGGCAAGCAACACGGTGCCGACGACGCTGCCGGCGGTCACAAAGCCATCGGCCCAGGGCACGTCGGAGTCGGTAATGCTGTGCAGCAGCAACGCGAAGACCAGCCACAACACAGCGTAGCCGACAAGGCACAAGCGCCAGCCACGACGGTCCAGCCGCCCGATGCGCAACGGCGCGTCGGAGTTGGCCCGGTGCCCACGCAGCCACTGCCACCAGCCCCACACCGCGGTGATGGCGAAGAACAGGTTGACACCCGCCTCGCCATACAGCTTGCTGGCGTAAAACAGCCATGCATAAAGCACACTGGCGACGATGGCCAGGGGCCAGCCCCAGTGGATCTCGAACACATTGCAGGCGATGTTGGCGAGCGCCAGCACAAAGGCCAGCACCTCCAGCCAGGTGACAGCCGTGCCAAGCAGCGTGAAAGCGGTGTTGAGCATAGGCTAGAAGTCGACCGTTGCGCTGGCGCGCAGGGTGCGTGGCGTTGATGGGAAGAGATAGATGCCGCCCCAATCCGTGGTCGGCGCTTCGCGCCAGTAGATGCGGTTGGTGAGGTTCTCGACGTTCAATCGCCACAGCGTCGTCTTGCCAGCAATGCGTTGCTGGTAACTCAGCCCGGCGTCGAGCTGCCAGGCTGGCGGCAGTTCGACGCTACCGTTGGCAGTCACCGACTTGGCGCTCTCCATGATGGCAAGTGCATTTACAGCAAAGCCGGGCAGCGCTGTAACCTTGTAGTCTGCAAACAGCGAACTCTTGTAGCGCGGAACGTTGGTCACGCGCTGTCCCACCAAGGTCGGGTCGACCGCCTGCGTGTAGCTGGCATCCAGCGCTATCAGGCTCATTTGCAGCGACAGCGCTTCGCCAACACGGCCGGTGGCTGTCAGTTCAAACCCTCGATGGCGTGCTGTCTTGGCACCCGCCACGCGTACCGGCAATTCTCCCAATCCGGTTCCCGGTACATTGTCAGCATACGGTTTGTCGATGCTGAAGGCAGCGGCTGTCAGCAGCAGGCGCGGATGGGTCTGCCATTTCATGCCGATCTCGGTTTGCTCGCTCTTGAGCGCAGGAAGGGTTTGGCCATAGTTGGAAAAATCCATCGGGCGACTGGGCACCGCTTCAAGCTCGACACCCTGACCCCACGACGCGTAGATCATGGTGCTTGCGCTCGGTGACCAGGCGAGTCCCACCCACGGGGTGCTCACCGTC
>JANXLW010000065.1 GCA_025354965.1 Betaproteobacteria bacterium | reverse complement strand
CACCTCGCCGGGCTGACTGGCATAACCGGCTGGTTGACCGCTGTAGTCGATCTGCTGCAAGGTCTTGCTGGTGTCCAGGTAAGTCGTCACCTCATAGTCGCGGATCGAGCCGGCCAGGCCAACGCGCACCAGGTCCGCCGTTTGCATCAACTCCGACACCGGCGTGCTGACGTTGGCCAAGGCGTTTCGGTCATACACCAGGCCATTGATATAGCCCTGGTTCTTGATCAATGCTTCGCCACTGTCGCCAGCACGGCCACCGCGCACCGCATCACGCCCGCGGTCGCTGAAGGTCGCTACGGCGGAGCCGTTGAGCGACAACTGCGAAGCCTGGACAAAGCGGGCACCGTCCGCCACTTCGCCGAAGTTCCAGCCTTCGCCGATCAGGTTGACGGTGCGGCCTGCCGCCTGGTTGACGCGCGTCTGCAGCGCCTGCATCACAGTGCGCGGCTGATGCGCCATCAAGTCAAAACGGAACGAGTCAATCTTGTAGTGCGTGGCCCACAGCACGGCGGAGTCGATCATGAGCTTGCCCATCATCATGTTCTCGGTGGCGCTGTTGTCACAACAGGTGGAGCGCTCAACCACGCCGGCGGCATTGAGCCGGTGGTAGTAGCCCGGCACGATCCGATCGAGCACCGACTTTTCAGTTTGTCCGGAGGCGGCAGTGTGGTTGTAAACCACGTCCATGCCGACCCGCAGACCGGCGCCATGCAGCGCCTGCACCATCTGGCGAAACTCCAGAATGCGCAAGGCACCGTCGGCCGCATCGGTCGCATAACTGCCTTCAGGTGCATTGAAATGATAGGGGTCGTAGCCCCAGTTGAAGCAGTCGCCGGCCGCACTGCCCATCACTAACGCCTGCTGCGCCTCGCTGTCGGGCGCCAACCCGTTCGGCACGGTTGGGCTAACGCAGCCAGCTTCAGGAATGCTGGCAAGGTCAAACACCGGCAACAGATGCACATCGGTCAGCCCGGCATCCGACAAGGCCTTCAGATGTTTCATGCCGTTGGAACTGCTCTCGGTGAAAGCGAGGTACTTGCCGCGGTGCGCGGCACTGACCGAGTTGTCATTGATGGAAAAATCACGCACATGCAACTCATACACCACCATGTCGGTTTGGGCTTGCACCTTGTGTGGCACTGGCGTGTTGTCCCAACCGGCAGGCTTGAGCCTTGCAGTATCCAGATCGGCGATATAGCTGCGTCTGGAGTCGGTTGTCAGGCTGATGGCATAAGGGTCGGTGACACGGTTGCGCACGATGCCAACACCCGGCACAAAGACATCAACCAGATACTTGTAGTACTTGCCCGACAAATCAAGGCCTTGGCTGGCCGACCAGACGCCGGTGACACCGTCCCACCGCAGCGCCTGGCGTGTCACGGCTTGGCCTGTGCCAGTGTTGTAGACACAAACCGAGACGTGCTGCGCGGTCGGTGCCCAGAGCTTGAATTGGGTGCGCCTGGGAGTCACGGCAACGCCCAGATCGGTCACGCCCTCGGCGCGCGCGTACAAGTCGTCCAGCCCACCGGCCGACTGCAATGGTGTGGCGTGGCGCACTTGTCCGTTGGCATCCTCTTGCACCAGAACAAGCTGCTGCTTGTGCAAGGCAGCTAGTTTGGTCAGATCCGTCGTTCTGATTGCCAGTACCACCCCATCGGCCACAAACTTGAAGCGCTTGGCCGCTGCTTGCGGCACCCTGCCCTTGAAGACGTCCAGCGTCAGCGCGCCGTCGGCACCCTTCACCATTACGCCCTGCGTCGCGACCAATTGGCCGTCGGTTGAGTAGTAAAGCTTGAAGCGACCGCTTGCATCCATCCCCGGCCATTGAGCCAGTTGCCGGGTCAACCAAATAGCACGGGACTCAAGGCGAACACCCGTTGGCGAAGCCTTCAGTACCGTCTGAAAATCTGCTGCATCGCAATCTTGCAGCGCCGCGCCCGATACAGCGCCAAAGACGGACGATGCGACTGTCAAAGTTGCCAGCATCAGACCCAAATTCATCCTTCTGTGCATCATTGTTTTGCCTTGTCAGGGTTGCTGCTTGCCCATCAAAAAGATCAAGGCACCATCCAGACGCTTCGCCCACGCCCGCTCATTGTGTCCTTCACCTTCGAAGGTGCGTGACACCCAGTTTTCTTCGGTATAGCCCTGTTCGCGCACGATCTGGTCAATGAACGCCTGATACGGGCCATACAACGCATCCAGCTCGGTCGTGCCATGGTCCAGGTACAAACGATGCGTCTCCGGGCTGGCCAAATGGTCGCGCAGGTAGTTGAACGCCGCCAGCGGTATGGCGGCATTCGCCTTGTACGATCCGACCCAATGGGTTGACATGCCCGCCGCTCCGCCAAAAATTTGCGGGTACTCGTTCATGGCGTAGATCGAGATCAGTCCGCCCATGCTGGAGCCCATCACAAAAGTGTGCTCGCGCTCGGGCCGGGTGAGGAATCGCTGGTCGATGGCCGGTTTAAGCTCTTCAACCAGAAAGCGCAGGTAACGGTCGGCGCGCGGCTGGCCCTGCAGTCCCTCTTGAATTAACTGACTGCGTATCTTTGGCTCAAGCAACGGCAAAAATTTCTCCGGGAAATATTCGCTATGGCGAAACTTGTCGTTGTTCCAGATGCCGACGACGATGGTCTCTGGAATGCGCCCGTCCTTGATCAACCGCGATAGAGTTGCCGGAACCTCCCAGGCCTGCTTGTTCCAGGTTGTGCTGGCGTCGAACAGCATCTGCCCATCGTGCATGTACAGCACGCTGTAACGCCGGCCCGGGGCGTAACCGTCGGGCAGCCAGACATCCACATGGCGCGCATCCACATATTTTGATGGCATGTTGGCGATGCGCTCGATTGTCCCGCTGGTGACCTTCGGCATGGGCTGGGCAAACACCGACACGCTGGTGCACAAACTCAATGAAGTAATCAATCCGGTCCACCATTTTTTCATGTCAACTCTGTGCATTTTGAAGCTCACCGGGCTGCAACCGTTGCCTGTGCACCTTGGCGCACCACACGCCGACGCGTTGCCATGGCAGACGGTACCCAGCCCTGTCCGAACCAGCGCGCCGCCATCGTCAAACCGCGCAACCATTCATCGGCGGCGTAGGCAATCCAGACACCCACCAGTCCGAGTTTGAAATGCACGCCCAACAACCAGGAACCACCGGCCATGACAAACAACATGGAGGCGGCGCCGGCGGCGACCGGAAACCGGGCATCGCCGGTGGCACGCAGCGCATTGATGATGACCACATTGCAGGTACGACCCGGCTCCAGCAAAACCGTGAGCCACAGCAGTGTGGTGGCGCTGGCAACGATCTGCGCGTCCTGTGTGAACAGCGTCAAGGCCCATGGCGCGCTACTGGCGACCAGCAAGGCAATGCAAAAAGACACTGCCAGACCCCACAACAGCGTCGTGCGCAGCAAGCGATGCGCCTGATGCAAATGTCCGGCGCCGATCAGATGCCCGACCAGAATCTCGCACGCGAAGCCGAGCGAAACGCTGAACAGCACCACCACGTTCATCAATTGAAACGCGTACGTCTGCGTCGCCAGGGCTTGTGAACCCAAGCCGGCCACCACCGTGACCGACACCAGCATTGCCAGGCGGTAGGCGATGTTCTCGGCAGCGCCGGGCAAGCCAATGTGCAACACCGGCCGCAGCAGTTGCCAATGCAGCGACCACCAGTCACGGGCATGCGGAATGATTTGCAGACGCCAGCGCCACAGGGCCAGATGAACCAGCAAACCGAAGGCACGACTCAGCACCATGGCCAGCGCGAACCCCACCAGGCCCAAGGGTGGCAGCGGGCCAAAACCGCGCATCAGCGGCAGGCACAGCAACAGGTGAACACTGTGCATGGCCAGAATATTGAACATGACTTCGCGGGTCAGCATGTGGGCGCGCATCACCGACGCCATGCTGGCATTGAAAGCGTCCAGCGCCAGTGCCAGGGCCAACACCTGCAGATAAGGTTGTCCCAGCCGCAGCACGGCAGGCGGCGCATTGAGCATGGCCAGCAAGGGAGCGGCTCCCAGAAATACGACCAGGCCGGTAGCCAGACCAAGCCAGCTGCTGGCGCCCAGCGAGGCCCGCGCCGTGGCTTGCGCGCCGGCACGACTGCCAGCCCCCAGATTTTGCGTGATGACAACACTCACGCCCATGCCGATAACACGAAACAGCAGGAAGAAAACGCCCTGCAACTGATTGGCTAGCGCAAACGCAGCCGAGCTCGCGTCTGACTCACGCGAAGCCAGCCACAGGCCTAACAGGCCGACGCCAAAACCGAGCACCATCTCGGCCAGCAAAGGCCAGGCAAGAGCCAGCAAATGCGGGCGCTGCTTGCGTGAAGTCATGCTTCGCGCGCCTGCTAGTCAGCCGCGCCGGTTGACAATCGCAGCAGCGCAATGGGGCTGCGCCCACTGGCGGCGCTGATGACGCCAAGGACCCGGCCCGCTTCACTGCCCAGCATCTCCCAGTCAAAGCGCCAAACCCAATTGGTCCCGCCCAGC
The DNA here is from genome assembly GCA_025354965.1 of Betaproteobacteria bacterium. Lineage (GTDB taxonomy): Bacteria > Pseudomonadota > Gammaproteobacteria > Burkholderiales > Burkholderiaceae_C > Rhodoferax. The sequence goes on along the minus strand of JANXLW010000065.1, from coordinate 21,206 downwards.
GTGCCGGGCAGATTCATCCGATGACTGCTGTCGAGCCCCATCACATCCTGCAGCGGAAACACCGCCATATGGGCCACCGAGTTGCAGGCGGCCCGAATCATGGCCCAGTGGATGTCATGCGTGTTGGCTGCCAGGTAGCTGCCAGCGAATTGACGTTCCCGCTGCGGCGCGTTGTCCCACCAGCCGCGCGCCGTGTCGTTGTCGTGGGTACCGGTGTAGACAACACAGGCGTTGCCATAGTTGTGCGGCAGAAACTCATGTGCAGCATCCGAACCAAAGCCGAACTGCAAAATTTTCATGCCAGGAAAACCGCAACCGTCGCGCAACGCAATCACATCGGGTGTGATCAGCCCCAGGTCCTCGGCAATGATGGGGACCTTGCCCAGGGCACGCTCAATCGCCGCAAACAGCGCTTTGCCGGGCGCCGGCACCCAACGCCCCTCGATCGCAGTCGGGCAACTGGCCGGAATTTCCCAGTAGCCGGCAAAGCCGCGAAAGTGGTCAATGCGAAACACGTCGGCCTGCTCCAGGGCCCGGTGCACGCGCGCCGTCCACCAGACAAAATCTTCTTCGGCCATGCGCTCCCAGCGGTACAGCGGGTTGCCCCAGCGCTGGCCCAGCGGACCCAGGTCGTCGGGCGGCACGCCGGCCACCACGGTCGGCTGGAAAGATTCGTCGAGCTGGTACAGATCGGGTCGCGCCCAGCAATCTGCGCTGTGATGGGCAATGAAGATCGGCAAGTCGCCCATGATGGCGACACCGCGCGCATTGGCGTAGGCCTTGAGGGCGCCCAGCTGCCGGTCAAAACACCACTGCACAAATTGCCAAAACCGAATTTCGACTTTCTGCTGCCAGCGCGCTTGTTGCAGCGCGGCCGGCTCACGCCGACGCACATCTGCGTCCCACTGCCACCACGGCTGGCCAGCATATGCCGTCTCCAGCGCCATGAACAGTGCGTAGTCGTCCAGCCAGTAAGCCTGTTGTGCGCACCAGGCGTCGAACTCGGCGCGCTCGCGGGCGGAGGACCTGATCGAGAAACCGGCGGCGGCAGCTCGCAGTTGCATCAAGCGCCAGGGCACGACACGGCCAAACTCGACGCGGCCGGTGTCAAAACCGTCCTCAGGCAATTGCGGCGCGGCCAGCCAGCCGGCAGCGATCAAGGGCTCCAGTGCCACCATCAAGGGGCTGCCGGCAAAGGCCGAGACGCTTTGATAAGGCGAGTCACCGGGGCCAATCGGGGTGGTCGGTAACAGCTGCCAGATGCGCTGGCCGGCGGCTACCAGCCAATCGACAAAGCGAAAGGCGTCGGGTCCAAAATCACCTACGCCGTGCGGACCCGGGAGCGATGTGATGTGCAGCAAAATACCGGCGCTGCGCTGTTGAAGATTGATCATGGGTCGGGATTTTCAGTAAGAACTCAAGCGACGCTACGGCGCAAGACAAGCAGCGCATGCGCCGGCACCAGCAAGTACGTTTGCGGCGCAACAGACCGCGCCAATTCGCCACTGCTGTCCAGTACAAGTTGCCAATCGCTGCTGCTCAAAGTGAAGAGGACGGCGTTCGGCTCCGGATTGAAGACCAGCAGCAAACGATGCCGGTGTAGCGCCTCTCCGGCATGGAAAATCTCGCAGGAAAAAGCATGTTGGGACGGGTCATGCCAGTCCTGGGCATGCATTTCCTGTCCGGTCGGCTTGTGCCAGACGTGCTTGAGACCGCCCTGCCCGTGTGACTGCACCGACGACCACTCATTGCTGCGCAGTGCGGGCTCGGCGCGACGAAGCGCCAGCAGCTCGGCAACAAAGTCCTTGAAGCGGTAGTCGGCAGCCGACCAATCAAGCCAACCGACCGCATTGTCCTGGCAGTAAGCGTTGTTGTTACCCTGCTGGCTATTGCCAATTTCATCGCCGGCACACAACATCGGCGTGCCCTGCGCCAGCAACAGGCTTGCAACCATGGCGCGTCGCACGCGCTCGCGCTGCCGCTTGATTTGCGCATCGTCAGTGGCGCCCTCAGCGCCAAAATTGGCACACAGCTCGCCGTCGCGGCCATCCCGGTTATTTTCACCGTTGGCGTGGTTGTGCTTGTGGCTGTAGCTCACCACATCAGCCAGTGTCAGTCCGTCATGAACGGTCAGAAAATTGACGCTGGCAGTGGGTCGGCGACCGTGGTGAAACAGGTCACTCGACGCCGTGAAACGGCGGGCAAACTCGGCACGATCAACCCCGCGCTGCAACCAGTAGCCGCGCACCACGTCCCGAAATTTGTCATTCCAGTCCAGAAATCGACCCGGAAAACGCCCCACCTGGTAGCCGTTGGGGCCGCTGTCCCAGGGCTCGGAAATCAGGTGCACACGGGCCAGCACCGGGTCTTGTCGCAGGGCGGCAAAAAACGGCGCTTCGGGGTCAAAGCCAAGTGCAGTGCGTCCTAGCACCGGCGCCAAATCGAAACGAAATCCATCGACCCCCATCTCCGTCACCCAATAGCGCAAAGAGTCCAACACAAACCGGGTCACTTGGGGATGTGCAACATGCAGCGTATTGCCACAACCACTGAAGTTTTCAAAGTGGCTGCGCTCTGTTGCTTCGAGACGGTACCAACTGGCGTTGTCCAGCCCCCGAAAGCTCAGGGTTGCGCCAAACTCGTTGCCTTCCGGCGTGTGGTTGTAGACAACGTCCAGCACCACTTCAAGACCATGCGAATGCAAAGTCTGCACCATTTGACGAAACTCGACGATGGCAGCGCTTGGGTCATCAGGCTTTGTTGCCAGGCGCAGCGCCGGGCAGCAAAAACCAAGCGTGTTGTAGCCCCAATAGTTGGTTTGACCACGACTTGCCAAAGCCGGTTCATCAAGACTGTACTGCACCGGCAACAGCGCCAAGGTGGTCACGCCCAAAGACTTGAAGTGAGCAATGGCCACCGGATGCGCCAGGCCGGCGTAAGTGCCACGCAACGGCGCTGGAATATCGGGGTGCGCCTTGCTGAAGCCTTTGACGTGCACCTCATAAAGAACGAGATCGGTCGCCGCGTGGCGCGGCGCATTGATGTAGCCGGGCGCCAGAGTTGAAGTGGCTGCGACCCGTGCCTTCAACGCCGATGCGGCGTTGTCATGGAGGTCAAACGAATTGGCGCCATCCGGATGGTTTAAGTCATAGCCCAGGTGCTCGGGACCCCAGGAAAACTGACCCACAATTTCTCGCGCGTTTGGGTCCAACAGCAACTTGTTCGAATTGAACCGGTGACCAGCATGCGGCTCATAAGGTCCATGCGCCCGCAACCCATAGACCAGACCGGCACCGGCATCGGGAAGAAAACCATGAAAAACGCCGTCATCCGGACCGAACAGATCGTACCGTTGCAATTCACGCGCCCCGGCAGCATCGAACAGACAAAGTTCAATACGTTGGGCGTGCTGTGAAAACACCGCGAAATTGACGCCACCATCACGCACATGGGAACCCATGGGCTCGTGACGACCTTCTGACAGGACAGCTGACAAACTCATGCGGGCACCAGAAAAATTGTGGCCAAAGGAGGCAGCGTCAGCTTCAAGGAGTGCGCTCGCCCGTGGCTGGAAAAGGCTTGGGTGTGCAATGGCGCATCGCCCTGCCCCAGATTGCTGCCTCCGTAATAGACCGAATCGGTGTTGAGTACTTCCCGCCACAGTGCCGGGCCGTCAGGCATGCCGATGCAGTAGTCGTAGCGCGGCTCGGGCGTAAAGTTGCTCACCACCAGCACCATCGCCGAGTGTTCATCGCGGCGTAACCAGGCAAATACGGAACACGCCGCATCGTCCGACACCAGCCACTCGAACCCCCTTGACTCGCAGTCAAGACGATGCAACGCCGGCTGCGAACGGTACAAATGATTAAGGTCCCGCACCAGGCGCTGGACGCCGGCGTGTCGCTCGTCTTTGAGCAGTTCCCAGGGTAACTCACCGTCGTGATTCCATTCCAGGGGCTGCGCAAACTCCTGCCCCATGAACAAAAGTTTCTTGCCCGGGTGACCCCACATGAAGCCGTAGTAAGCGCGCAGGTTCGCAAAGCGCTGCCAATCGTCGCCCGGCATTTTCCCAAGCAATGATCCCTTGCCATGCACCACTTCGTCGTGCGACAGCGGCAACACGAAGTTCTCGCTGAACGCATAGAGCAGACCAAAACTCATCTTGTCGTGATGCCAGCGGCGGTGCACCGGGTCTTCGTGCATGTAGCGCAAGGTGTCGTTCATCCAGCCCATATTCCATTTGTAGTGGAACCCCAGGCCGCCGACACTGGTTGGCGCCGATACGCCAGGAAACGAGGTTGACTCTTCTGCCACGGTGATCGCGCCAGGCGCATCGGCACCTACTTTTTCATTGACATGGCGCAGCAGAGAAATGGCTTCCAGATTTTCCCGGCCACCCTCAAAATTGGGAATCCACTGGCCAGCGGGGCGGGAGTAATCGCGGTACAGCATGGACGCTACTGCATCCACGCGCAAACCGTCGACGGCATGCCGCTCAGTCCAGTAACAAGCATTGGCGGCCAGAAAATTGCGTACTTCATTGCGACCGAAGTTGTAGATCAACGTATTCCAGTCACGGTGAAATCCTTCGCGCGGGTCGGCATATTCGTACAGAGCCGTGCCGTCAAATTGCGCCAGACCATGCGCATCAGACGGAAAATGCGCCGGCACCCAATCCAGCAGGACACCCATGCCGCGCTCGTGACAGGCTTGCACGAACCGATCAAACCCGTCCGGTGGGCCAAAGCGGGCACTCAAGGCATACAGACCCAGCGTCTGATAACCCCAGGAGCCGTCAAACGGATGCTCACTGACCGGCATCAATTCAATGTGCGTAAAGCCTTGTTCGCCAGCATAGGCCGGCAGTGACAGCGCCAACTCGTCCCAACTGACAAAGCGCCCCCCTGCGCCGTGGCGCCAGGAGCCCAGGTGGACCTCGTAAATCGAAATAGGTGCCGCGCGCGCGTTGGCCTGGGCACGTCCCGCTGGCAGACTTTTCTTTTGCGGCAGCGCAGTGACTTTGCTTGCGGTGTCGGGTCGCATCTGGGTGGCGCGCGCATAGGGGTCGGCCTTTTGCGGCAATCGTTCACCGTTCGGTCCCAGCAGTTCGAACTTGTAGAGGTCGCCAAGACCCGCATGCGGTACAAATATTTCCCAGACTCCGGCCACATGACGCAGCCGCATGGGGTGGCGCCGTCCATCCCAGTTATTGAAATTTCCAACGACACTGACGCGTCGCGCATTCGGCGCCCACAGCGCGAAGCGCACACCATCAACGCCTTGTTGCCGCAGAACATGCGCACCCAGTACCGTATAGGGATCAGGGTAATTGCCGTCCCGCAATGCCAGCAACTGCTCGTTCGTCAGTTGTGCACCAAAAGCATAGGCGTCGGCATAAACACCTTGACTTTGCGCAGAGGCTGCATCCCACGACACACGCAAGCGGTAATCAAAACGTTTGCGCCGACGTGGCAACACGCCCTCGAACAAGCCATCCGGATGGCGCAGAACCAGCGTGGCGACTGCCTTTTCAGTCTGTGCATCAACCACTTGCACCTGATGGGCGCCGGGCAACATGGCTCGCACCCAGAGTTGGCCAAGTGCGTCGGCATGCAATCCCAGCACCGCAAACGGGTCGGGATGGCAAGCGCTTGCCAGCGCCTGAGCATCTGCATCGGAAATCATCCGGATCCTTGAAATTTAAACGTTGTCCACCATTGTGACGGCAACGTCCTCAGCGACGCGTCGGCGCAGACCAAACGCGTTCAATGTATTCGCGAATGGTGCGGTCCACCGAAAAACTGCCCATACCTGCCACATTGAGCAAGGCACGCCGGGCCCAATCCGCTGGCGCGTCAAACAAAGCATCCACTTGTGCCTGCGCCGCCACATAGGCCGCAAAATCTGCCATTAGCAAATAGGGGTCATGGTCCAGAAGATTGTCGGTCAGGCAATGGTAGCGTTGCGTGTCGCCATGGGAGAAGTCCCCGGCCATGATCGCATTGAGCACGCGCTTGAGTTGCTGATTGGCTTCAACATAATCCCGCGGCCGGTAGCCCTGCGTCTTGAGTTTTTGCACCTCTTCGGTACGCAGACCGAAGACAAACATGTTTTCCTGGCCCATCGCCTGCGCCATCTCGATGTTGGCGCCATCCCAGGTGCCGATAGTCAGTGCGCCATTCATGGCAAATTTCATGTTGCCAGTGCCGGAGGCCTCGGTACCGGCGGTTGAAATCTGTTCGCTCAGGTCGGCGGCCGGGATGATGACTTCGGCCAGGCTGACACCGTAGTTGGGCAGGAAGACAAGCTTCAAGCGACCCGCCACGCGTGGGTCGTCATTGACGACGGCGGCGACGTCATGCGTCAACTGAATGATCAGCTTGGCCATGTGGTAGGCCGACGCCGCCTTACCGGCGATGACGACGGTGCGCGGTGTCCAGTGCGCATCCGGCGTGTCAATAATGGCTTGATAGCGCGCAATGACCTGCAGCACGTTGAGCAATTGGCGCTTGTATTCGTGGATGCGTTTGACCTGCACATCGAACAGGCTGGCTGTGTCAACCTTGATGCCCAGGCGAGCTTGTATCAAGGCCGCCAAACGCTCCTTGTTGTGCCGCTTGACGAGCAGAAAGTCTCGCCCCAATGGCGCGTCGGCGGCCATGGGTTTGAGCGCAGACAGCTGGCCCAGATCCTGGCGCCAGCTGTTGCCAATTCGTCCGTCGATCAGGTTCGAGAGTTCCGGGTTGGCTTGCATCAACCAGCGTCGCGGTGTGACCCCGTTGGTGACGTTGTGGAATCGTCCCGGAAACAATTTTGCGAAATCCGAAAAAATGGTCTGCACCATCAAATCCGAGTGCAGGGCCGAGACACCGTTGACCTTGTGCGATGCAACGATCGCCAGCGCGGCCATGTGGATGCGACCGTCGCTGGCTTCATCGATGACCGAAACCCGTTTCACCATCGCTTCGTCCCCCGGGAAGCGCGAGCGCACCAGTTCCAGAAAGCGGCGATTGATCTCGCGAATGATTTCCAGATGGCGCGGCAACAGGGCTTCGAACATGCGCACCGGCCAGGTCTCAAGCGCCTCCGGCATCAAGGTATGGTTGGTATAGGACACCGCCTCGTGCGTGACGGTCCAGGCGGCGTCCCAATCCATGCCATGCTGGTCCAGCAACAAGCGCATCAATTCAGCCGGTGCCAATGCCGGATGGGTGTCATTCAGGTGGATGGCGTTGGCGCGGCCAAGCTGCGTCAGGCCGCGACCTTCGCGCAGATGGCGAGCCACCACATCCTGCAGCGATGCGCTGACCAGAAACGCCTCCTGCTTCAAACGCAATTCGCGGCCGGCAACCGTGCTGTCATCCGGGTAGAGAACCCAATTCAGCACATCGGCAGCAACACGGTGGCTGGTCGCCGCCAGATACTCGCCGCGACAAAAGGCGGTGAAATCAATGGCTCGTTCGGCGCTGGCATGCCACTGCCGCAAGGTGGAGACGCGCTCACTGTTATGCGCCGGCACGATAAAGTCGTAGGCCTGCGCAATGATTCTTTCGGCTGGCATCCAATGCCGTGCGCTGCCATTACCCTCCACGTGGCCGCCAAAACCAATGGCGTAGCGCACCTCCGGTCGAAATACTTCCCAGTTGTTACCCCAGCGCATCCAGTCATCCGGTGTTTCGATCTGCCGGCCATTCTGAATTTGCTGGGCAAACATGCCGTATTGGTAACGCAAGCCATAACCAAACGACGGCAGGCCCAACTCGGCGAAGGAATCCAGAAAACAGGCCGCCAGCCGGCCCAGGCCACCATTGCCCAGCGCTGCATCGTTCTCAAGTTCCAGCACGTCCGACAATTGCAAACCGCTGGCGGCAAGCTGCCGCCTGACGTCACTTTCCAAACCGAGCGCCGCCAGCGCATTGCCCATCGCCCTTCCCATCAGGAATTCCATCGACAGGTAATGCACCCGGCGCACGCTACCGTTGCCTACCAAATTACTGTCTTTCGATTGGGTGCGCGCCCACCGCTGCGAAAGCTGGGCATGCAGCGCCGGCGCCGCTGCAACGCCACGCAGCAGCGCGTCTCGATCGGACACAAGAGTGAGTTCTATATTCATCGTGGAAGTCTTATTAAAAATGTAGTTAAATTACATTCAACAAATCAGATGCCCTATGGTATCAAGAAATTAAAATTATTTTTAACCGGATATTCAGTGGTATTTGCCGTTGTAAAACTACATTCGTTGCAGGTATACTCGATTCAAATTTAGCGCCAATGACCCCTATTGGCGCGTCGAAGCAACCCATGCGGGAACTGGGTTGCTTCGATTCCCAAAGAGAGACAAGCGGCTCACATCCTGCGTGTGAGCGCAGAGGTAACCCATGGCGGATGTCAAACTTTCAAAAGTCGGCAAGTCCTTTGGCGACAATGCAATCCTGCATCAGATTGACCTGGAAATTCGCGACGGCGAATTCATGGTTTTTGTCGGCCCATCCGGTTGCGGAAAGTCGACATTGTTGCGTGTCATCGCCGGGCTGGAAGACATCACGCAAGGCGAGCTGAAGATCGGCGGCAAACGTGTCAATGAGGTGCCGCCGTCAGAGCGCGGCATTGCCATGGTGTTCCAGTCCTATGCGCTGTATCCGCACATGGACCTGTACGACAACATGGCCTTCGGGCTCAAACTCGCCGGTGCACAAAAAGACGAGATTGACCGCGCCGTTCACCAGGCCGCCAAAATCCTCAATATCGACCACCTGCTGTCACGCAAACCCAAGGACTTGTCGGGCGGTCAGCGCCAGCGGGTAGCCATCGGCCGCGCCATCGTACGCAAGCCAGAAGTGTTTCTGTTTGACGAGCCTTTGTCCAACCTCGACACCGCACTGCGCGTGCGCATGCGCTATGAATTTGCCAAGTTGCACGAAGAGTTCAAGACCACCATGGTCTATGTCACGCACGATCAGGTCGAGGCCATGACGCTGGCCGACCGCATCGTCGTGCTGTCAGCGGGCCGCATTGAGCAGGTCGGCTCGCCGCTGACACTGTACGAATACCCCGACAACCTTTTTGTGGCCTGTTTCATCGGTTCTCCGGGGATGAACCTGATCGACGGCGAAGTCATGCAGACCAGCCTTGAGAGCACCACCATACAACTGCTAGGCGGTGAGGTTATCCGCTGCAATGTCGACGCATCCAGCGCACGCATTGGCGACAAAGTGAAGTTGGGCGTGCGCCCCGAGCACCTGCGTGCTGGGGTGACCGACAACGCACTGCGGACCCAGGTCACTTTTGTTGAGTCACTGGGCAGCATCACCTACGCCTATTGCAGCAACCCCGGCAGTACGGAGGTACTGACCGCGGCCATCGATGCACAAACGCGGGTTCGCGGCGGTGACGCACTGCTGCTGGGTGTACCGCCTGAATGGGCTTACCTGTTCGATGCCCAGGGACGTGCCTTTCGCCGTCATTCAACATCGGAGCAGCGCCGTGCCGCGTGAGATGCGGATCGTCAGGATCACACTAACGTCACTGGCCATTGCTGGCGCAGCGATATTTCCGACCACCGGCATCAGCAGCACAACGCCGCACCTGCTGGTCTGGATCAATGGCGACAAGGGTTACAAGGGACTGCAGCAAGTGGGGGACGCCTTCAGCAAAGTCTCAGGCGTCGAGGTGATCGTGCAACACCCGGAGGGCGCGCCCGACAAGTTCCAGTCCGCCGCCGGTGCCGGCAAGGGCCCCGACATCTTTTGCTGGCCGCACGACCGCGCTGGCGAGTGGGCCAAGTCGGGACTCATCGTACCGATCAAGCCACCGCGGCGCATTCGCGACGAGATCGAGGCATCGGCCTGGTCGGCCTTCACCTACCAGGGCAAGGTCTGGGGCTATCCCCTGTCGATCGAGGCCATCGGTCTGATCTACAACAAGGCCCTGGTGAAGACACCGCCGGCCAGTTTCGAAGAGGTCATCACGCTCGACAAGACATTGTCCGCGCAGGGCCGACGCGCCATCATGTGGGACTACAACAAGTCATTCTTCACCTGGCCGCTGCTGGCCGGACCGGGCGGCTTCATCTTCGGGCGTACAGCGCAAGGCAATCTGGACCCCAAGGTGGTGGGCGTCAACGCACCCGGCGCGGTGCAGGGTGTGGAGATGCTGGCGCGCCTGATTCAGGACGGCCACATGCCCAAGGGTGCGCGCTATGCCGAGATGGAGAGCGCCTTCAACCGCGGCCAGATCGCGACCATGATCAGCGGCCCGTGGGCCTGGGACAACCTGCGCAAGAGCAACATCGACTTTGGCGTCGCCCCCATCCCCAGCATCGGCGGCCACCCCTCCAAGCCGTTTGTCGGCGTGCTCGGCTGCATGATCTCGTCGCCCAGCAAGTTGAAAGACATCGCGCGCGAGTTCATCGAGAACCACCTGCTGCGCGTCGATAATCTCAAAATAATCTCGGCTGATGTGTCGCTGGGCACGCCAGCCAACAAGGCCTATTTCAGCGAGCTGTCGGCCGACCCCAACATCCGGGCCACCATGGTCAATGCGCTGGCCGGCGAGCCGATCCCCAACATTCCGGAAACCGGCCGCTTCTTTCCGGCCATGGACGCCGCGCTGGAAGCCGTCACCAATGGCCGTCAGTCGCCCAAGGATGCGCTGGACGGTGCCGCCGCGCGCATGCAGGTGAAATGAAATGAAACACACGCATCACTGGTTCAAGTGGCCGCTGCTGGCCCTGCTGACACTGGCATTGCTCTGGCTGGTGTTTGGCATCTACACGGCGGGTCAGGCCGTGCTGGCCGTGGGGCTGCTGAGCTTCGGCGCTGTGGCCTTGTACGTGTATACCTCGGCACGCACGCTGGCCTGGCGTTATCTGTTCCCGGGTGTGGCTGGCATGCTGGTGTTTATAGCCTTTCCGTTGCTCTACACCGTGCAGATCGGCTTCACAAATTATTCGGCCAGCAACCTGCTGGGACTTGAGCGGGCACGCGCTTACCTGCTTGACCAGGCCACAGTCGACGAGGATCAGGCGCTGAACTTCACCTTGCATGCCGAGGGCTCTGCCTTGCGACTGCTGTTGACGCCACCGGAAGGCGCCACGGGCACGCGCTTCATCTCGCCACCGCTGTCGCTGGGCAGTGCCGGTGCCGAGCGCAAGGCGGTTCCAATGCAGGCCCTGCAGGACAACAGCCCGCTGCTCGCAGCCCCGCTGCCGCTGCGCCAGGTACTGGCTTACCGCGATGCACTGATGGGTCTGAAACTTGAGTTGCCCGATCACCGTGTACTGAGCTATGCCGGGGTGCGCGAATTCGGCACCATCGAGCCGCTGTGGCAAAACAATGCCGATGGTTCGCTCACGCAGATGGCCACTGGTACGCTGTACCGGCCCAACCAGTCGACCGGCTTTTTCGAAAACCCGCAAGGTGAACGCATCCAGCCAGGTTTCCCGGTCGGCATCGGCTGGGCCAACTACACGCGCATGCTGTTCGACGCCGACATGCGGGGGCCGTTTATCTCGATCTTCATCTGGACCGTTGTCTTCGCCGGCCTCACGGTCCTGTTTTCCACCGCACTGGGCATGACACTGGCCGTGCTGCTGAACTGGGAGGCCTTGCGCTACCGAACCCTGTACCGGACCCTGCTGTTTCTGCCTTATGCCGTGCCCGGTTTCATCTCGATCCTGGTTTTCAAGGGCCTCTTCAATCAGAACTTCGGCGAAATCAACGCCATCCTGGACGCCGTCTTCGGTATTCGCCCGGCCTGGTTCGCCGATCCGACACTCGCCAAGGCCATGCTGCTGCTGGTCAACACCTGGCTTGGCTACCCCTACATCATGGTGTTGTGCACCGGTTTGATCAAGGCCATTCCGGCAGACCTGTACGAGGCGTCTGCCATTGCCGGCGCCAAGCCGCTGACCAACTTCTTCAGGATCACGGTGCCACTCATTGCACGGCCGCTGACGCCGCTGCTGATCTCGGCCTTTGCTTTCAACTTCAACAACTTCGTGCTGATCTCGCTGCTGACCGACGGCCGACCCGACTACCTGAACACCAAGCTGCCGGCTGGCACCACGGACATCCTGGTGTCCTACACCTACCGCATCGCCTTCACCGATGCCGGCGCCAATTTTGGCCTGGCGGCAGCCATCTCGACCCTGATCTTTTTGATGGTGGCCTTGCTGTCGATGGCCAACCTGAAGCTGAGCAAAGTAAACGACGTAAAGAGGACTTGACACCATGGCCATCGTGACCGGAAAGAGCCAGCGCTGGCGCATCACAGCAGCCCATGTGGGGCTGTGGCTGCTGATCGCTGTCACCCTGTTCCCGCTGCTGTCAGTGATCTCGATCTCGCTGCGGCCGGGCAACTTCTCGACCGGCTCGCTGATCCCGACCGAGATCAGCCTGGAACACTGGAAGCTGGCCTTGGGCTTTGGCTACACAACAGCCGACGGCACGCTGGTCACGCCGCCTTTTCCGGTGCTGCTGTGGCTGTGGAACTCGATCAAGATTGCCAGCATTTCGGCGCTGCTGATCGTGGCCATCTCCACCACCGCCGCCTACGCTTTTGCGCGCATGAAGTTCGCCCACAAAAGCACCATCCTCAACAGCATGTTGCTGCTGCAGATGTTCCCGGTGGCGGTGGCGCTGGTCGCCATCTACGCCATCTTCGAAGGACTGGGCTCCTACATTCCGTGGCTGGGTATCGAAACCCATGCCGGCCTCATCGTCGCCTACCTGGGTGGCGTGGCGATGCACATCTGGACTATCAAGGGTTACTTTGAAACGATCCCGACCGAGATCGAGGAATGCGCCAAGGTTGACGGCGCCACGCACTGGCAAGCCTTCCGCCTGGTGCTGCTGCCGATGTCGGTGCCGATCCTGATGGTGGTGTTTGTGCTGGCCTTCATCGGCACCATCATCGAATACCCGGTGGCTTCGATCCTGCTGCGTGAAGAGCCCAATCTCACACTCGCAGTCGGCTCCAAGTACTACCTCTATGAACAGAAGTACCTGTGGGGCGACTTCGCTGCGGCGGCTGTGCTGTCGGGCCTGCCCATCACGCTGGTGTTTCTGGCCGCCCAGCGCTGGATTGTGTCGGGCCTGACCTCTGGCGGCGTGAAGGGGTGAGCCGGGCTCTGATGGCCTGCTGCGCTGTCCTGCTGATAGCCCAGAGCGCAACGCACGCGGCAGCGACCGGCACCGACGCCGCCTGTCGAACGGATCCTTTGGGCGGCCGCACGCTGTACCTGCGCGGCAGCTTCAACAGCTGGAATGCAAGCGACAGCCAGAAATTCAACTGGGCCTGCAACCGGTATGAACTGGTCACCCGCATCCAAGGTCAACACGCATTCAAGCTGGCTGACGAGGCTTGGTCGCCTGATGCCGACTTTGGTCGCAGCAATGCACCGGAACAATTGACCCTCAAGGGCCCCGAACTACAACAGCTTTTCAATGGCGTGCATCGCTTCACCATGACCATGGACACTTCCAGCACCAACCCCGCCCTGCGCATCGAAACCTGCCCGGCCGACGCGCCGCTGGGTCAGACTACCCTGTTCCTGCGCGGCAGCATGAACAACTGGGCGGCGCTTGACGAGTTTGCGTTCCAGTACAGCTGTGATGCTTACTACCTGAACGTCAACCTGCCGACACGACACGAATTCAAGATCGCCGATGCTTCCTGGCAGGATGCCAGCAGCTTCGGCAGCGCCAGCAACGCGGAGCTGGTTGCCGGCGGCTCGGGCAATCTGTCACACGCCTTCACCGGTGAACACACGATCCGGCTGGCTTTCCCGGGTGGCAGGCCGCAGCTTGGCATTGGCGCCAAGACTTTTGCCGACCCCAGCGCCCGCGCCGTCACCAACCCGGTGGCCCTGAGCCTGCGCTTCGACTCGCGCGCTATTGCTGACAAGTCACCGTTCGGTGCCAGAGCAGCCGGCAGTGCGATTGATTTTGGCGTCAACGCACTGCCGGGCGTCAGCAAACTCACGCTGGTGGTCGAGAAGCGCCAGTTGGAAGGCAACCAGGAATTGCTTGCCTACACCGAAGTAGCACGACAGACGATGACACGCAGCACACGCGGCGCGCTGGAGCGCTGGAGTACCCGCTACCGGTTCACCGATGTCAGCGTCTACGGTTACTGGTTTGAGGCCGAGATTGACGGCAAGATTTTTGTCTACCAGAACAACCACGACCCGGTGTTCTGGACGCGCGAAAAAGGTTCTGGCGGCGTCGGCGAGGTGGCTGACAAACCAATCTCAACCGGAACCATCCGGCGCTTTCGGCAGACCATATATGCAGCCGATTTCAAAGTTCCGGATTGGGCACCCGACATCGTTTATTACTACATCTTTCCGGATCGTTTTCGCAATGGCGACCCGCACAACGATCCGCAGCCTGGCGTCGCGCGGTACCACAACACAACGGTCGAATTGCACAAAAACTGGCTCGACAAACCGTGGCGACCGGGTAGCGGCGATGGCTCTGACAATGTCTACAACAACGACTTCTTTGGCGGTGACTTGAAGGGCATCATCGACAAGCTCGACTACATCAAGGACCTGGGCGCCAACACGATTTACCTGACACCGGTATTCAAGGCTGCCAGCAACCACAAGTACGACACGGCCGACTACAAAAACATCGACCCGGCTTTCGGCAACAACGAGGACTTTGTTCGCCTCACGACTGAAGCCAGCCAACGTGGCATCCGCGTCATCACCGACACCAGCCTGAACCATACCGGCAGCGACTCGATCTACTTTGACCGCTTTGGCAACCACAAGTCGAAAGGCGCGTTCGAGGGTGGCAAGATTCGCGCCGATTCACCTTACAGCACCTGGTACACGTTCGACGCCAAGCAATCCGAGCCCAACAAACAGTACCGGGGCTGGGTCGGCGTGACCGACCTGCCCGAACTGAACAAGGCCTCAGCAGCGTTCCGCCAATACGCTTACGGCGACCCTGACTCGGTGATGAAACTCTGGCTGGACCGCGGCGCCGCTGGCTGGCGCATGGATGTTGCGCCCTGGGTGCCGGATGACTTCTGGCGCGAATGGCGCAGCGCCATCAAGCAGCACCGCGCCGACGCGCTGACAGTGGCCGAGACCTGGTTCGATGCTTCCAAATATTTCCTCGGCGACATGTTCGATTCAACGATGAATTACATCTTTCGCAACACCGTGCTGGAATACGCGGCGGGCGGCAAGGCCAGCGAGTTGTATCGCAACATCGAATTGATGCGCGAGGCCTATCCGCCGCAGGCCTTTTATGCGTTGATGAACCTGCTCTCGACGCACGACCAGGCGCGCAGCCTGCACTACCTGGGCTGGCAAACCGACGACGCGAACACCAGCGTCATCCAGCGTGCCAAACAGCGCTTGAAACTGGCGATGTTTTTCCAGATGACTTTTCCTGGTGCGCCCGCTGTCTACTACGGCGACGAGGTCGGCGTGACCGGTGGCGACGATCCCTACAACCGCGCACCCTATCCCTGGGCCGACAGCGCTGGCCGGCCCGACACCGAATTGCTGGCGGAGGTCAAACGCCTGATCAGGCTGCGCAACGACAACCCGGTGCTGCGCCGTGGCTCGATCGGGGCGCCACTGCTGCTCGATGAGCACGCCATCGTGCTGGGCCGGCAACTGGGTGACAAGGTCGCGATCAGCGCCACCAACAACGCCGAACAGCCAAGAACCGTGACGATAGATCTACCTGAAAACTGCCACGTCGCTTCGTTTACCGATGCCACAACCGGTGCCAGCATTCAAGCGATCAAGGGCAAACTGACATTCAGCATTCCGGCACTGTTCGGCACGCTGTTGCTAAGTCCTTGAGCCTTGACGCGCTACCCGATCAAACCATGCAAACAAGAGCTTTTGGCAGCACCGGCCTGAACGTCACGCCATTGGGCTTTGGCGCCATGCATCTGAACGACCAGCGCGTCAGCGAAGCCGACGCCGGTCGCCTGCTCAACCAGGTGCTGGACCTGGGGGTCAATCTGATCGACACCGCGCGCGGTTATGGGCTCTCGGAGGAGCGCATCGGCCGGCATCTGGCGCACCGGCGCCACGAATTTGTGTTGTCAACCAAGGTTGGCTACGGCATTGCCGGCGTGCCGGACTGGACCTACGCCTGCATCGTGGCTGGCGTGGAGGCCGCGCTTGCACGCATGCGTTGCGACTACCTGGACATAGTTCACCTGCACTCCTGCCCCTTGCCTGTTCTTGAGCAAGGCGAGGTCATTGCCGCGCTGGAAGACTGCGCCCGCGCCGGCAAGCTGCGGGTGGTCGCTTATTCAGGCGATAACGCCGAACTGGACTGGAGTATTGCCTGTGGGCGCTTTGGCGCGGTACAGACCTCCATCAACCTCTGCGATCAACAGTCCATCCCGCAGCGACTGAAGCAGTTGCAGGCGAATGGCCTGGGCGTCATTGCCAAACGCCCGCTGGCCGGTGCTGTCTGGCACAGCAACCAGCGTCCCGACAGCTATTGCGAAGCGCACTACTGGGACCGCTGGAAGACCATGGACCTCGACCCGCAAGGGTTGAGCTGGAACGAACTGGCGCTGCGTTTTTGCGCCTACCTGCCGGGTGTCGCCAGCTGCATCGTGGGTACCAGCAAGATTGACCATTTCAAGCACAATCTCATGACGTTGACGCAAGGCCCGCTGGACGCCGCTTTGCAGCAGCGTATTCAGGATACCTTTGTGCGCCACGACGACGGCTGGGTCGGGTTGATTTGACCGCAGAGCTAATTGACTGGATTTACCGCAAGGTCTTGCAGCAGGCGCGACGTCAAGTAGAGTCTGGGCGCAATCGAATCAACTTCAACGTACTCGTCCCTGGCGTGATAGCCCCATCCCGCTAGCCCGAGGCCTTCCAGCACAACCGGCTTGCCGGAGCGACCGGCGTAACCAGCATCTGTGCCGCCTCCGGTGAACGGATGAAACATCAGTTTTCTGCCCTGCAGTTCAGCGTAGATCGCTTGTGCGCGCTTGGCCAGCGCCAAGCCGCGCTCACCGGCGTTAAACGGCGGACGACCTATCTCGAACTTCACACTCACCTCAGTCTCGGGCACACGCTTGCTTTCCTTGACCTTGGCCTCAAGCGCGGCGCTCAGCTTGTCTGCAGCGTCGGGGTTCAGCAAGCGCACATCCGCGAACGCGTAGGCGCGCTCTGGGATTTGATTGCGCACCAAACCACCTTGTGCGTAGGTCCAGTTCAGTTGTGCTCCCGGAATCTGTTTGGCAATGTCCTGTGTGGCCAGCATCTGGTGCGATAGCTCGATCAGGGCGTTGCGGCCCAGCTCAGGGGCAGCGCCGGCATGCGACGCGCGGCCTTTGACTTCCAGATCGCAGGGATGACAATATTGACCTCCCCCCTGTCAGCCATGCCAATCGATCACATCGGCCAAAGATTGCGCACCATCCTCCGAGAGGATCAGCAGATACAGGCGATCAACCAGATTCCAGGCGTTGGTGAGTTGACAGCCTCAGCGCTGGTGGCAGCGGTGGGAGACTTCGGCACCTTCAAATCTGGTCGCCAGTTTGCGTCGTGGGTGGTCTAACACCACGGCAAGTGAGCACTGGGGGCAAGACGCAACAATTGGGCATTTCCAAACGTGGCGATTCCTACTTGCGTACCTTGCATATTGCGGGCGCCAGGGCTGTGATTGCCAAGTCACAGAAAACAAGCTGGATGCAGAATTTACTGCAGCGACGTCACTGCAATGTGGTGGTCGTGGCATTGGCCAACAAAATTGCCCGCACAGTCTGGGCGGTTCTAGCAAAAGGTGCCGTCTTTGATTTTGTGAAGTGGAATCCCATCGAGCCAGTCACGGCCTGATACACCGGCATTCGTCAGAGTCTTGCATGCCAAGCTCAACAGGGCAACCGATTTGAAGGAGAGTATGCACAAAGCGCGATAATGGAACAAAGGTCAAACCGAGTCGGGGGAATTCCGATGAATTGCCAGCACCTTGAGTGCATCCCGGAGTGGCATCCCGGAGATAGGAACCTCGGCCGCGAATAGCCATTATGGGCCGCAGCACAAACTGCAAATACAGCCCGGATGTAAGGCAGCAAACCTTTCAAACCGTCAAAACGCCAGAACTTGCTTTCCTAGGGTGGACCATGTAAGGCGATTCAGAAGCATTCGCCGCAGACAGCCTTTGCGACCTAGATTCGGTTTTGGGAATACCATTCACATTCAGCCAGAATCCGAAGCGAGGAGACATGCAATGCAAAATTCAAAAGAGCACTGGGAAAAGGTTTACCAAACCAAGCAGCCAGATGCTGTCAGTTGGTTTCAGGAGCACGCCACGCGGTCACTTGAACTCATCAGTTCGGTCGGAACTTCGTTGAGCGCCAACATTATTGATGTCGGCGGCGGTGCTTCGACACTGGTGGACGACCTGTTGAGCAACGGCTTCAAAAATATTTCTGTATTGGACTTGTCGGCAAGTGCATTGGAAGTTGCTCGCAAGCGGCTGGGTGCTGCAGGAGACGGCGCCACATGGATTTCAGGGGACATTTGTGTAGTGATGCTGCCAGACCAAACGTATGACATTTGGCATGACCGCGCCGTCTTCCATTTCCTGACGGAGCCTGCTGAGCGCGCCGCGTATGTTCGGCAGGTTATGAAGTCGGTGAAAACCGGTGGACATGTGATTGTTGCGACCTTTGCACCCGATGGTCCTGAGCAATGCAGTGGGCTGCCGGTTGCCCGATATGCCCCCGGTCAGCTTCACCGGGAGTTCGGGCCTTCGTTTGAGCTGCTCGAACACTTGAGCGAGGAACACAAAACCCCTTGGGGCTCAGTTCAACACTTCGTCTATTGCCACTGCGTAAAGCCACATTGAACAAGCGCTTCAGGCCAGTGAATTTCAGTGCCAGAAGCAAAGCTTTCAGCCTGAAGAGGCTGCTGGTTTGGGCCACCAGGAGTTCTTTACCGGTGCCCGCTTTGGAGCAACGGAAACTAGGCTTCTTGCCTGCTGACCTCAGAGCAAACTCCCACCATAGAAAACTATTGAAAACCTGACTGATACTAATTCGCTTTCAATGAGATAGATGTTATCCATTTAAATCCTGTCAATTTCTGCATTTTGGGTGGATCCATTTCAAGAGACAGTAGCCCCTCGCTGAGGGCCTTGTCTGCGGCGTCCAGGGAACTGAAGACGGTATTGCCGACGGTGTTCTCGCGCAAGGTATCCCAAATATGCTCGGCTGGATTGATCTCGGGGCTGTAGGGTGGCAAGAAGAGCAAGCGCATGTTAGGCGGCACTTCAAGACCGGCGGCAATGTGCCAGCCTGCTTGGTCCATGACCATGATGACAAACTCGCTCTCGTGGCGCTCGGAGACCATGGTCAGAAACATCGACATGGTCTCGGTATTCACCCAAGGCAGAACCAAGCTGTCCATGACTCCGTCATGTGGGCTGACCGCCGCGAAGGCGTAGCTGAACTTGCGCAGCAGTCGAGCACCCACACAGGGTCGAACTCCGATTGGTGCCCAGCAGCGCCTGGGTTTTCCCAGTAGGCCGAATCGGCCCTCGTCCTGGAACATCAGCCGTACTGGGCAACCCCATTCAGCCTGGCGTTCGACCTCTTGCCGTACCACTCTGCGCAGTTTTTTTAAAGGCGTCCTGCGCTTGGAAATCAGCCTTGGGGTGTCGAGGGCGAGGGACCACCTTTCGCCAACCGTGCCGGTCAAGCATCCGGTAGATGGTGGATGCAGCAACCGGGGCACCCACCCGTTCTTCGAACGCCTTTTTGATCTCGCTGACATGGAGCATCTCGCCGCCTGTAGCCATCTTTGTGAACGGTGCCAGCAGCGCTGTCTCTTGTTCGGAAGTTAAGTGCTGATTGTGGCGACCACCGCGGCCGCGCAAGTCAAAGATGGCTTCACCCTCCTTGGCCCAGCGGGAATGAATCACATAGACGGTGGTGGTGGCCCAACCAAGTAACTGGGCGATCTCCTTGGCAGAACTACCCAAGGTGGCACGAATCAATACGCATTGGATTCGCTGGTACTCCGAGTGCGATTGGGCGTGTTTGAGACGTTCGGCAAGGACCGCGATGGTGGCCTTGTCACTGGAGATCAAATTCTTCATGAATAACTCCCGAATGTTCAGGAGTTATTCTAGTTATTTACTCTATTGAATGCAATTTGGTATGACAGTGCGAGAACATGATCAAACCTCATCGTGATCCTCCAATTTATGCTGTGATTTCTGATATTTCGAAAATACCCCTTCAGTGTGAAAAGTGACAATCTAAAATAAATTAGGTATACCTATTGACACGCTGGGGGAACAAAAAACCCGCCGAAATGGAAAGAAGTACCTTGACTGAAATAGTTCAGATTGCATACTTGATGTGATCGAACGACGGCATGGTTTTGCCGCCGCATTCCTTGTTCCAGTTGCCCTTGGTCAGCTTGCGGGTTATTGCAATGTTCGAGGTGATGATGGCGTTGAAACTATTGGTGCCTCGGTAGGTCAGGCAGAGTGCGCCATTATTTACGATGCCAGCCTCAACAAACTCAAACGATGCCGGGTTTTTCAGGCTGGCACGTACTAGCTTTGTGGCTACGGCATTGCCATTGCGAATTGTCACAGGCGTGCTAGCATTAAGCACACCTGAATGTAATGAAGTCGTGGTCAAAACTCCTGTGCCGATCCATGCTGCGGGCATGGCGCACGATGAGCTGCTGCTGGTCATAAATGCAGACCCGATCGGCATAGGCCTTGAGTATCAGACGTTGCCCTGCGTAAGGCGCCGGCACCGTATAGTGATTGGAGTCCAGGGGTACGCGAAACTGCTTGGTGGCACGCACTGTCTTCACGCGTGCGAGATCGAAACCAGCCGGGTTGAGCCGTTTCAAGTGAGCGCTTTCCTCTTCAAAACGATCCATCGGGCGCTGGTGGGTTGATTCGTGCACGCGCACATTGGCCACCGTATCCATCCAAAGGGTGGCTGCTGGCTGTAGTGCGCAGAAGTCTGGCAACTCCAGGCCGTCCAGGAAGTTCTTCTTGACGTAGCCCACCCCATTCTCAACCCGCCCCTTCTCATTGCCCGAACGCACATTGCAGGGCTTGATCTCAAAGCCCCAGTGGCGCGAGAAGTCCAGGTACTTCGGGTTGAACACGGGGGCCACACCGATGAGACGCTGGAGCACAGCAGACTTCAGGTTATCGACCATGACTTCCCTG
>JANXLW010000054.1 GCA_025354965.1 Betaproteobacteria bacterium | reverse complement strand
GACGGTGAAGCTGAAGTCGGTCTTGCCGTCTTTGCTGATGTTCTGGATGATGACATCGACCTCAATGTTTGCATCAGCTACAGCACCAAGAATCTGGTAGGCGATGCCGGGCCGGTCAGGCACGCCCAGCAAAGAGATTTTGGCTTCATCGCGGCTGAATGCAATGCCGGAAACAATGGCTTGCTCCATGTGTTCGTCTTCCTCAAAAGTAATCAGGGTGCCGGAAGTGGCTTCTTCGTCGATGTCAATGTCCCAGGGCGTAAAGCTGCTCAAAACCCGCAGCTTGACCTTGTATTTTCCGGCGAATTCAACCGAGCGGATCTGCAATACCTTGGAGCCCATGGAGGCCATCTCCAGCATCTCTTCAAAGCTCACGGTATGCAGACGGCGCGCCTCAGGTACAACGCGCGGGTCGGTGGTGTAAACACCATCCACATCGGTGTAGATCAAGCACTCGTCTGCCTTCATGGCGGCGGCCACGGCAACTGCGGAAGTATCCGAACCGCCGCGCCCCAAGGTGGTGATGTTACCCAGTTCGTCGAGTCCCTGAAAGCCGGTGACGATGACCACCCGGCCGGCGTCCAGATCAGCGCGCACGCGAGCGTCGTCAATTGATTCGATGCGAGCTTTGGTATAAGCACTGTCGGTACGAATCGGTACTTGCCAGCCGGCATAGCTGACCGACGTCATGCCTTCGGCCTGCAGCGCAATCGCCAACAGCGCACTGGAGGCCTGCTCACCGGTGGAAGCCAGCATGTCAAGCTCGCGGTTGTAGGCATCGGTCGATTTACTGGGTGCCAACTCTTTCGCCAACGCCAATAATCGGTTGGTTTCGCCGCTCATGGCGGAAGGTACGACGACCATCTGGTGACCGGCGCGCGCCCATTTGGCGACGCGTTTGGCGACATGACGGATACGTTCCGTAGAACCCATTGAGGTGCCGCCGTATTTGTGAACAATCAATGCCATTGGAACAATTTTTATTAGAGCAAAACCGACGGATTGTACCAATGCAATTCAGCGCCCCGACGCTGGACAACACCGATGCCGATTTTGATGCCAATTTGATGGCCCCGGGTGGTGCAATCGGCAATCTGGTCCAGCAGTTCTTCCAGTTGCGCAGTGCTGGGCACGGTGTCTGAACTGGTGCTCAACCAATGACGCAGCACATTGGCCTGTCGAGGGCGACTCAATTGCTGGACACTAGCAATTAAGGGGGGTGCGCCAAGCGACGCCAAGTCCTGCACCGCAATGTCAAGCAGTAGCTGCTGCGCCTGCACCACGTGCGCCACACTACGGGCAAAGGTGTCGCGAAATTGCGGAAAGGTGGCCTCCAGAGCAGGCAGCAGCCGGGCACGAATGCGGTTGCGCGTGTACTGCTCGTCGACATTCGTCGGGTCTTCAATAATGGCGGCACCCTGACTACTAACCCAAGCGCGAATATCTGATGCGCGTACCCGCAACAATGGACGGTGATAAGTGATGCCCCGACGCACCCAGGTTGCGGGCATGGCGCTTAACCCTGGCAATCCGGCACCACGGCTCAAGGCCAATAGCAAGGTTTCCACTTGATCATCGGCATGCTGTGCTATGGCTATATTTTCGATGCCTTCACTCGAATTACCATCCGCAACTATTTCTTCGAACGCTTTGTAGCGAGCACGACGCGCCGCGTCTTCTGGACTCTGGCCAGGTGCATGGCGGCCGTCCACTCGCTTGACCGTCAGCGGTACATCGAGCTGCGCGCAAAAATCCCGACAGTGCTGCTCGAAGTCGTCCGCAGCTGGCTGTACGCCATGGTGAATGTGGATGGCGTAGACCTGCCCTGGCCACTTTTCGGCACACGCCAGCAATAAAGCAGTGGAATCGACCCCTCCACTAAATGCCACCGCCAACGGCAAAACAGGCGAAAAGGCGGCAATTGCTTCGTTCAGTTTCGCTGTCACTGGTGGACCGGCAACAAGCTACTTGGCCGCCGCCTTGGTATCGGTGAAGCGCCCGTAGCTTTGCAGTCGGTCATAGCGACGGTCCAGCAGCTCTTTGACCTTGAGATCACTGACCTGGCGGAACGCTTCGTTCAGCGCGCGCTTCAGGAAAGCCGCCATCTGCTTGTAATCCCGATGTGCGCCGCCAACCGGTTCATTGACGATCTTGTCGATCAAGCCAAGGGCCTTGAGGCGGTGGGCGGTTATGCCGAGGGCATCTGCCGCCTCCTTCGCCTTGTCGGCGGTCTTCCAAAGAATGGAGGCACAACCCTCGGGACTAATGACTGAGTAAATGGAGTACTGCAGCATCATTACTTGATCGCCAATCGAAATAGCCAGTGCCCCACCCGAGCCGCCTTCGCCAATGATGGTAGCGATGATGGGAACTTCGAGTTGCGCCATTTCGAAAATATTGCGGCCGATAGCCTCTGACTGTCCACGCTCCTCGGCGTCAATGCCGGGATAAGCACCGGGCGTATCGACAAAAGTGAAAATCGGCAACTTGAATTTTTCAGCCGTTTTCATGAGCCGCAACGCCTTGCGATAACCCTCGGGTTTGCTCATGCCGAAGTTGCGCAAACCACGCTCCTTGGTATCGCGTCCCTTTTGCTGACCCAGTACCATGCAGGGGGTGCCATTGAAACGTGCCAGACCACCCACAATGCTGAGGTCGTCAGCGAAATGCCGGTCACCGTGCAGTTCAACAAAATGAGTAAATATCTCACCAATGTAATCGAGCGCATACGGGCGCTCGGCATGTCGCGCAATTTTGGTAATTTGCCACGGCGTCAGGTCACTGTAGATGTCTTTCGTGAGTTGCTGACTTTTCTTTGCCAACTGGTCGATCTCGGCCGAAATATCCACCGCCGACTCGGTCTGCACGTAACGCAGCTCTTCAATCTTGTTTTCGAGTTCGGCAATTGGATGCTCAAAGTCGAGGAAAGTTTTCTTGGCCACAAACGGCTCCTACAGGGTTAGGGCCAGAGCTGGTTCGCGTAGCGCAACTACAGTCTCGGACTCACAAATTCTCAGTAATTCACCGGCAACGGATCGAGCGAGCGCCAAATATACCAAGTTGCCACACTGCAATAGGGCGACCAGGCAGCGGCAACTTCACGGGCATCGCTTCTGCTGACCACGTCGCCCGAAAAATAGCTCTTGCTGATGCCGTTGATCAATCCCACATCATCCAGTGGCAAAACATTGGGCCGCATCATGTGAAAGATCAAAAACATCTCGGCCGTCCAGCGGCCAATGCCGCGAATGGCAATCAGCTCGGCAATGATGGCTTCGTCGTCCATCGTCTCCCAGTCGCTGACGTGTACCGCACGATTGTCGAAGTGCAAAGACAGATCCACCAGGTACTCGACCTTGCGCGCACTCAAACCGGCCGCCCGCATGTCGTCAACTTTCAACTTGAGTACATTGGCGGCTGTGATCTTTTTAGGCAGGAGCGCAAAGCGGTCCCAAACCGTCTGCGCCGCCTTGACCGAAATCTGCTGCCCCACAATGCTGCGAGCCAGGGTAACAAAAGCATCGCCTCGGGTTTGCAGACAGGCGTCGCCAAACTGGGGAATAAGCCGCTTCATCACCCGATCCTTTTTCATCAGGTGCTTGCACGCGTCTTCCCAATACGCCGGTGTTGCGCATGCCAGCGCAGTCTGTCTAGTGCTTGTCATCGCTCTGCTTTCAAAGGGCTGGAGTCAAAACCATTGCCGGGCAAATCATTGCCCAGCCTCCCACGTAGTGCCAGTGGCTGAATCCTTCAGTACCACCCTTAGCGCCAACAGTTCCTGGCGAATTCGGTCAGCCTCAGCGAAGTTCTTGGCAACTTTGGCTGCTGCACGTTGTGCAATCAGGGTGGTGATGGTCACATCATCAAGCGTGGCGCCGGACTGCAAAAAAAATTCCGGATCGCCTTGCAACAAACCCAGGCAACCGCCCAGCGCCTTGAGCAATCCCGCCAATTCGGCAGAACGCGATTTATTGACTTCGGTGGCCAGTTCGAACAGCACGGCAATCGCCTCGGGCGTACCAAAGTCTTCATCCATCGCACTTTTGAAGCGTGCTGCAAAAGGCAGGGTCCAGTCGATATTCATCGGTACTGGCTTCACCAAATCCAGTGCCGTGTAGATGCGCTTGAGCGAATTGCGTGCGTCGTCCAAATGTACATCGCTGTAATTCAAGCTGGTTCGGTAGTGAGTCCGAACCAGGAAAAACCGGACGGTTTCTGGATCGTACTTGCCCAAGACCTCGCGAATGGTGAAAAAATTCCCCAAACTCTTGGACATCTTTTCGTCGTCCAGTTGAACCATTCCGTTGTGCATCCAAATACTGGCCAAAGGCTTGCCGTTACCACCCTCGCTTTGTGCAATTTCATTTTCATGATGAGGAAACTGAAGGTCCACACCGCCACCATGTATATCAAAAGTTTCGCCCAGCGTTTGACAACTCATGGCCGAACACTCGATGTGCCAACCCGGCCGTCCGATGCCATAGTCATGGCCCAACGCGGCGCTGTCCCATTTGGCATCAGGCGGCTCAGTTGCCTTGGCGGATTTCCAAAGCACAAAATCCAGCGGATCATCCTTGCCGTCCATCACAGCCACCCGTTCGCCAGCGCGCAAATCATCCAGCGACTTGCCCGACAACTTTCCATAGCCCGGGAATTTTCGCACTGCAAAGTTCACATCTCCGGAACCTGACTTGTAAGCCAGGCCTTTGGCTTCGAGTTGGCGTATCAAGGTCAGCATCTGTGGCACGTATTCGGTGGCACGCGGCTCCAGGGTCGGTGGTTCAATGCCGAGCTTGCCAATATCACTGCGCATCACCTCGATCATCTCGTCAGTCAGTGCACGAATTGAGATTCCGCGCTCAACCGCGCGATTGATGATCTTGTCATCAATGTCGGTTATGTTGCGCACATAAGTCACTTGATAAGCACTGCATTTCAGCCAGCGCTGCACCACGTCGAAAGTCATTGCCATGCGTGCATGGCCGATGTGGCACAAGTCGTAAATTGTCATACCGCAGACGTACATCCGAACGTGCCCAGGCTGTAGTGGTGTCAAAGGCTCCATTGCACGAGACAACGTGTTGTAAATGCGCAAACTCATATGGGTATTGACGACTGCTTTGATGAGCACTTTAAAGGATGGCGATGGCGCAGAGGGTTGTTCATGGGAAGGCAATTACGAGGGCATCAAAAAGCACCTGCTGGGCTACAATTCGGTTCAGTATATAACCCTGTCGGCCAAGCTCATGTGGCGGGCGTTCATCCAGTAAGAAACATAAGGCTTCATGAAGCGCTCCCGCTCAACTATTTTTACCACGCTTCGCTGGTTAGCCTTGATAGCCGCCTGTGCCGCAACGGTAGTACACGCCGACGAATACAGCGATGTAAACCAGTTGCTGCACGCTGGCAAACTGAGTGAGGCCATGCTGAAGGTTGACGTTTACCTTGGATCCAAACCCAAGGATCCGCAGATGCTTTTTCTGAAAGGTGTGATTCAACACAAATCGGGTAACAAATCCGATGCTATCTTAACTTTTGCCAGACTCACCGAAGACTACCCTGAGCTACCGGAGCCCTACAACAACCTTGCGGTTCTGTACGCCGGGCAGAATCAATTGGACAAGGCGCTTGCGGCACTGCAGATGGCAGTTCGAACCAATCCGGACTACGCCACGGCATACGAGAATCTCGGAGACGTGTACGCCAAGCTTGCCGGCCAGTCCTACAGCCGCGCACTGCAACTCGACAACAGCAACAGCACTGCGCAACCCAAACTGACACACATCGGTGAATTGTTCGGCCCCAACACAGCGCTACAGCGCAATGCCGGGGTCACACCCGCGGCAAGCTCGTTGAAAACCCAGTGAGTCGGCAGGTCAGTGCCCACGCAGAGTGCCGTCAGACAAGCTACTAACATTTTTTAAAGGAGTCGTTGCATGAAGTTTAAAAGTTTTAAGACAGTGGCCTGTGCCGCTATTGCGGTAGTTGCCATGTTTTCTGTGATGAAAAGCTCACTGGCACAGGAGGTATCGCACGTCAAGTTCGCTACTACGGCGGGTGACTTTGTGGTCGAGCTATACCCTGACAAGGCACCAAAGACGGTTGCGAACTTTTTGCAGTACGTCAATGATAAGCACTACGACGGCACCATCTTTCACCGCGTGATCGACAACTTTATGCTGCAGGGTGGTGGTTATGACGCCAAATTCGCCGAGAAGAAAACCCGCCCGCCGGTTGCCCACGAAGGCCGCGAAGCGCTGGCCAAGGGCGGTCCAAAGAACACACTCGGAACACTCGCAATGGCCCGTACCAACGACCCCCAATCCGCTAGCGCGCAGTTTTTTATTAATGTCAAGGACAATGCATTTCTGGATCCCAGCGTCCAGTCTTATGGCTATACCGTATTTGGCAAGGTTATCAGTGGCATGGACGTTATCCAGAAAATCAAAACAAGTCCCACCGGCCCTGGCGGACCGTTCCCCTCAGACGTCCCCAAAACACCCATCCTCATCAACTCTGCAACCCTGGTGAAATAAATCATGAGCAAGCCTCAAGTCGAACTCCACATAGTGAACTACGGTGTCGTCACCCTTGAACTCGATCCCGAAAAGGCACCTAAAACGGTAGCAAACTTCTTGAGCTACGTGAACAAAGGTCACTACAACAACACCATTTTTCACCGCGTCATCCCCGGCTTCATGGTGCAAGGCGGCGGCATGGAACCCGGCATGAAGGAAAAGCGCGGTGACAAGGCGATCGACAACGAGGCCAACAACGGTTTGAAGAATCTCAACTACACCGTCGCCATGGCCCGCACTGGAGACCCCCATTCGGCCACCGCGCAGTTTTTCATCAATGTGGCTGACAACGGCTTCCTCAACCACACCGCCATCTCGGCGCAGGGTTGGGGCTACGCAGTATTTGGTAGCGTCGTGTCGGGTAAGGATGTTGTCGACAAAATCAAGACTGTGAAGACCACTCGCAAAGGCCATCACGATGATGTTCCGGCGGAAGACGTGGTCATCGAAAAGGCTGTGGCACTGTGAAATGAATGCATCGGTTCCGCAGGTCACGGCGCGCACCGCTGCTCTGCCCTGGCAGTTACTGCAAGCACCACCGAGTTGGCGCAACATTGATTTCATTTCCGATTTACACCTTCAGGACGGCGCAGTCGCTACTTTTTGCGCATGGCAAGACTTCATGCAAACTACTCAGGCGGATGCTGTGTTTATCCTGGGTGATTTGTTTGAAGTCTGGGTCGGAGACGACATTTTCAAACCCGAACAGGCGCAAGCCTTTGAGACCCGATGCGCACAAGTTCTTAAATCTGCCTCGCAGCGCCTTGACATTTTTTTCATGCATGGCAACCGGGACTTCCTGTTGGGTGCGGAGTTTGCAAAAATTTGTGGCATGGCCCTGATTGGCGATCCTGCGGTGCTGGAATTCGCCGGGCAAAGCTGGCTACTTTCACATGGCGATGCCTTGTGCCTGATGGATACCGACTATATGGCGTTTCGGGCTCAGGTACGGGGTGTGAAATGGCAGCAAGAATTTCTCGCTCGACCACTAGCGCAGCGTCTTGAAATCGCCCGCGAGCTACGCGCCCAAAGCGAGACGCGCAAACGCAGTGGCGTGGTTTATTCCGACGTCGACAATACGGAGGCCTGTAACTGGCTGCACACTGCAAAGGCAAGCCACCTGATTCACGGCCACACCCACAAGCCGGCCGATCACGAGTTGGGAGACAACCTGCGCCGTGTCGTTCTGAGCGATTGGGACGCTGCTGGCAAGCCGCCGCGGGTCGAAGTGTTGCGTCTAACTTTAAAGGCGGCCGCCTCGCATCAAACCGGGAGTTGCTCCATTCGGCGAATCACGACCGACCTGGCTTAAGAAGTTAGGATATCGATTTGCAAGGGATCCAGAAACTGCTCGGCGTAGCGTTCGTAAATGCGTTTTCGCAAAAAAATTTCATGCAATTCAGGATCGATATGACCGTTGTCCTTCAAGTCATTCATGGTGCTGATGGCTTGCGATAATTTCATGCCTGACCGATAGGGCCGATCAGTCGCCGTCAACGCCTCAAAGATATCCGCAATGCCCATCACCCGGGCTTGTATCGACATCTGTTCACCCGTCAACCCGCTGGGGTAGCCTTTGCCGTCGATGCGCTCATGATGTCCGGCAGCGTACTCGGGCACGTTTTTCAGGTGCTTCGGCCAGGGCAATTGCTCAAGCATCTTGATGGTGGCGACGACATGGTGATTCACCGCAGTGCGCTCAGCCGCAGTCAGGGTGCCAGTCTTGATGGTCAGATTTTCAATTTCGTCTGATGTCAGAAATTCAGTCTCGAAACCTTTCGCATTTCGCCAGCTACGCTGTTTGCCAATATCCCGAACACGCTGCAAAGCATCCTCCTGGTTCGACCCGACACTTGTATTGACTGCGCGCAGAAAGTCGCGATCAGCTTCAAGTGACTCAATTTCCGATTGCAACGTCGCCAAAGTCGCGGCTTCGGCCTGTGCATCGACGCATGGACGCAGGGTCAGTTGTCGCCGCAGGGCCAGCAGTTCGGCATCGCGCCTGAGCACCTCAAAACGCGTGTCAATCAAGTGCCAACGATCAAACAAGGTATGCAATTTGGTCGCCTTGTCAACCACGTGCACTGGCGTCGTGACCTTACCGCAATCGTGCAACAGAGCGGCAATCTTGAGTTCATAGCGCTCGCGCTCGTTCATGGTGAACGAGGCCAGCGGACCTTCATCTGTTTCAACCACTGCATCGGCCAGAAGCAAGGTTAGTGCCGTCACTCGCTGACAATGACCAACCGTGTAATGCGATTTTTCGTCGACCGCAAGATTGATCAGTTTGATAAAGGATTCAAACAATTCCTCCAGTTGTGTCAACAGCAAGCGATTGCTCAGGGCAATGGCAGCCTGTGATGCCAAAGACTCGGTCAGATGCTGGTCGGCGACTGAAAATGGCACGACCGTTTCGGAATCAGGTTCCCGTGCGTTGATAAGTTGCAACACGCCGATGATCTCGCCCTCGTGGTCTTTCATCGGCACCGCCAGCAACGACTGCGAGCGATAGCCAGTGCGTTCGTCAAAGTAGCGTGTGCCGGAGAAGTCGAAACTGGATTCTGTATAGGCATTCGCAATGTTTACAGTCTGCTGATGGATGGCGGCATACGCCGCTACCATTGAGTCGTTGGGTGCGCCGGTGGCGTCGCGCAGCGGCAGGTTGGGGAAGCCGATAACGCTGCCTGATGTGCCACCCATGGCGATTTGCAGCGAATCTGTTCGCAGCATCTCAAAACAAAGGGTTTGACCGTCCTCCATCATGCGATAGAGTGTTCCGCCGTCAGCATTGGTGATGGATTTGGCTGCAAGCAAAATTCGCTCCAGCAACCGTTTGATGTCGTGCTCTTTGGAAAGCGAGGCACCGATATCATTTAGTTGCTCCAGCCGTTTGAGCAATCCATCAACCGAATCCATGTGCGCTTCTCCCTTCTTGATAGCTTTAGGGACGGACCTTTGACGCCGTCCCCAACTGGCTACGGTTTAAGCAAAACCTTGAGCGCATTTTGCAGTCGGCGCGCACCGACTGCAT
>JANXLW010000045.1 GCA_025354965.1 Betaproteobacteria bacterium | reverse complement strand
GCGTTCAGCGCGTAGCGGGCGTTCAGGATCGGCACCACCAGTTGTGGGCCGGCTTGTACTGCCAGTTCAGCATCCACCTTCGCAGTGCTGATGCGCACCTTCTTCGGGCTGGGCACCAGGTAGCCAATTTTCTCCAGAAATGCGCGGTAGGCGGGCATATCGGTGACGGGACCGGGATGCGTGGAGTGCCATTTGTCCAACTCGGTTTGCAGGCGGTCGCGTTCCGCCAGCAAGGCGATGTTTTTTGGCGCCAGGTCCGCTACCAGTGCGTCAAAGCCTTTCCAGAACCTGGCTGCGGATACGCCGGTGCCGGGCAGCACTTCGTTCTCGATGAATTGGTGCAAAACGGTGGCGACTTGCAGGCGATGCGTTGGGGTACGTGCGGTCATGGTGTGAAACTTCAGTTAGGGGTAGAGCTTGGAAAAAAATTCAATACGTCGCGCAGGCTGGTGCCAGTGCGTGTGGGCTGGGTACCCAGTTCTTCAAACGGCAGCTGGTAACGGTTCACCCACAAGGTCTGGTAGCCGTACCAGGTGGCGGCAAGCGCATCCCAGGAGTTGCTGCTGACGAAGAGGATTTGTTTGGCTGCAAGGCCAGTGGCCTGCTCGCCCAGCGCGTAGGCCTCGGGGTGGGTTTTGTATTTGCGAATCGGGTCGACGCTGATGACATGGTCCAGCAGGCCGTCCAGTGCGGCCGACTTGACAGCCAGTTGCAGCATGGCGGCATCACCGTTGCTCAAGATGCCAGTGGGGATGCCTTTGGCCTTGAGTTCACCCAGTACTTGTCTGTTCTCGGGGAAGGCACTCAAGTGCCGATACTGGTTCATCAAACGCTCGACCTGGCCGTCAAACTGGACGCCGGCTTCTGACGGTTGTGCAGCAAACACAATTCTCTTGATCGCGTAAACCAGTGCCGCGCGGGTCAGTTCCCAAAACGGCTGGTAGTGGGCACCGTGGTTGCTGGTGGTCACCAGCCGTGTGTACTCGATCTGCTTGTCACGCCACAGTACGCTCAAGGTCGCTCCGTGACCGGGAAACAATTGTTCGGCCAGCAGTCCCACGCTGTAGACATCGAACAAAGTGCCGTAGGCGTCAAACAGCACGGCACGCGGTGGTTCAAGCCTGGCGGCTCTGGATTTATCGATCGCAGCAGGACTTGTTTTTGACATGCCCTTACTTTATTCGATACCTTCAGACCGATTAACTTCGAATAAATCTATTTATCTGTGACAAAAATAGATGTAATTAAATCTTCAAAGAGCAAACGAGATTGGGCTTGCGGCTTGTTTCAGGTCACGGGGTAGGTCCGCGTTTGCTCATGGCAAAGTGAACGCAGCGATCGCGACCAAAGTCGGAAGTAAAGCACCCATCAGCAGTTCACCTGCACCAATCGACTCATCCGAGATGCCCGGGATGAGTGAGCCGAGATAAGTCAGGGCTGCGTTATCGGTAACCGCAGTCAAAACCGTTGCCCCGAAGAAGAGCAAATAGCCAACGCGGGCCGGTTGCACACCATTGCGTTGCGAGCTGAGGGTTTGACCGCAGCTGGCACCCGATGAATAATGCGGTCCACGCCCATGGGAGAACGCCTTTGCCGATTACCTACATCGCCACCGATCCTCAAACCGGGCAAGTTCAGTACCGCGACCGCAAGCGCTGGTTATGGCTGCTGTCCGTTGTCTTTCCGCTGCTGCCGTTCGTGGGCATGGCCGCCCAGGCCACCAGCGGACTGGAAATCGCGCTGGGTCTGCCGCTGCTGATCAGCTACGGCCTGATGCCATTGCTGGACTACCTGATCGGTGAAGACGAAAACAATCCGCCTGAACTCATCGTGCCGCAATTGGAGGAAGACCGCTATTACCGCTGGCTTACCTGGGCCACTGTGCCGCTGCACTTTGTTGCCCTCATCGGCTGCGCCTGGTGGGTCGGCACCCATTCGCTGTCGTGGTGGGCTGTGCTGCTGATGGCCTATGTGGCGGGGACGGATTCGGGGCTGGGTCTGAACACCGGCCATGAGCTGGGACACAAAAACAACCCGCTCGAACAGTGGTTGGCGCGCCTGGTGCTGGCGGTGCCGGCCTACGGCCACTTCACCGTCGAGCACGGGCGTGGCCACCACCGCTGGGTTTCCACTCCCGAAGACCATGCCAGCGCCCGCATGGGCGAGAGCATCTATCGTTTTGCCTTGCGCGAATTGCCTGGCGGCATTCGCCGCGCATGGCAACTCGAAGGCGAACGCCTGAAGCAGGAAAAGCGATCAACCTGGAGTCTGCACAACACCATGCTGCAGTCCTACGCGATAACAGCTTTGCTGCAACTCGGGCTGATCTTTGCCTTCGGTTGGGTTATGTTGCCTTTCCTCGCCGTGCACAACGTCGTCGCCTGGTGGCAGCTTACGTCGGCCAACTATGTGGAACACTACGGGCTGCTGAGGCAACGCCTGCCGAGCGGTCAGTATGAACGGCCGCAGCCGCACCACTCATGGAACACCAACCACCTGGTGTCCAACCTGGCAACGTTCCACCTGCAGCGGCACTCGGATCACCACGCCCACCCGTCGCGCCGCTTCCAATCCCTGCGGCATTTTGAGCAGCTACCGCAGCTGCCCAGCGGCTATTTCGGCATGTTTCCGCTGGCCTATGTGCCGGCCCTGTGGTTCAGGGTGATGGATCCCCGGCTGCTGGCGCTAGCGCATGTGCAGGGGGAACTGACCCGTGTGAATATCGATCCGCGCCGGCGTGACGAAATTTATGCGCGGTATGGCAAGCACTGACGCCGACCATTCAAGTGCTTTACCGCGTCTGGCGACGGCTGCGTAGCGAATGCGCGGCACCGGTGGTAGCAGGATTGCATCAGGAATGACAGACAATTTGAACTTTCCCCCAGTTCCTATCGAGTGCCATGAATAACATGTCTGGCGATCCCGCACCGTTGCCCCTGGCCGGTCTGCGGGTGGTCGAATTCACCCACATGGTGATGGGTCCGACCTGTGGCATGGTGCTGGCCGACATGGGTGCTGAAGTCATCAAGGTGGAGCCGATCGAGGGCGACCGCACGCGCCACCTGCTGGGTTCCGGAGCTGGTTTCTTTCCATTATTCAACCGCAACAAGAAGAGCATCGCGATTGATCTGCACAGCGCCGCCGGGGCCGAAGTCGCGCGCCAGTTGGCGGCCAGCGCCGACATCGTGGCCGAGAACTTCAAACCCGGCACCATGGCCAAGTACAAACTTGATTACGCGGCGCTGTCCAGGGTGAATGAGCGCCTGATCTACGTCAGCCACAAGGGGTTTTTGCCCGGCCCCTACGAACATCGCACGGCGCTGGACGAAGTGGTGCAGATGATGGGTGGTCTGGCCTACATGACGGGCCGTCCGGGTGACCCGCTGCGCGCCGGCTCCAGCGTGAACGACATCATGGGCGGTATGTTCGGCGCCATCGGCGCCTTGGGTGCGCTGATCCAGCGCGGCATCACCGGCAAAGGGCAGGAAGTACAGAGTGCGCTGTTCGAGAACAACGTGTTCCTGGTCGGTCAGCACATGCTGCAGTACGCCATCACCGGCAAGGCGGCCGCACCGATGCCGGACCGCATCTCGGCCTGGGGCGTCTACGACGTCTTTACCGTGAGAGGGGGCGAGCAGATTTTTCTGGCGGCGGTGAGCGATTCGCAGTGGGCCACGTTTTGCGATACCCTGGGTCTTGCCGACCTCAAAGACATGCCGCAGTACGCCAGCAACAACCAGCGGGTGCAAGAGCGCAGCACCTTGATACCCCTGCTGCGGGAGCGTCTGGCGACACGCACTGCCGCCGATCTCGCAGCACGGTTCGAGCAGGTGGGTCTGCCGTTCGCGCCGATACGCCGACCTGAAGAGTTGTATGACGACGAGCACCTGCTGGCCACCGGTGGTCTGGCCGACATCACGCTGCCCGACGGCGAACGCGCCGGTCAAACGGCCCGCACCACGCTGTTCCCCTTCACCATGGACGGCCAGCGCCTGGGCGTGCGCCTGCAGCCGCCGACCAAGGGGCAACACACGGCGGAACTGCTGGCTGGTCTTGGTTATAGCGCCGAGGCGATTGAGGCGCTGCGTGGGGCTCGCGCGGTGGCGTAGGTCGGGAAAAAACTGATCGCTACGGCAGGTAGACGTGCCTGTTCTCAAGGCGTTGAAAATTGAATTCATATTAATATCCGGGCATGGCAATCCACACCAGTTTTCTCGGTGCAATCACCATCTCGGGCAATGAGGCGAAAGCCTTCACTCGGAGGGTCATGCACGCCCGGGGAATAAAGGCCGCCCAGTGTCGCTTTCACCAAGAGAACATTGATATTGGACCGGGTTCACCAGAATCAGTCCCATATCCTGAAGCCCGGTGCAGTCAATCGAATCAGCCAAGTGAAGACGGATGTAGTGTCCAGTTGCTCCTTTGGCAGGCCCCGGGTCCCC
>JANXLW010000007.1 GCA_025354965.1 Betaproteobacteria bacterium | reverse complement strand
TGGACGCCGCACCATTGACTGCGTTGTGCCCTGGCGCCAGCGGACGGCCTTTGACATAGTCGATGGTTTTTTCGTCCACTGCCACCAGACCAGCGCGAGCGCCGGCTTCAATGGCCATATTGCAGACCGTCATGCGACCTTCCATACTGAGAGCGCGAATCGCCGATCCGCCAAATTCAATGGTGTAACCGTTGCCACCTGACGTGCCGATTTTACCTATGATGGCCAGAACGATATCCTTGCCGCTACAGCCGCGCGGCAGCGTGCCTTCCACCCGCACCAGCATATTCTTCGCTTTTTTGGCCAGCAGCGTCTGGGTTGCCATAACGTGCTCCACTTCGCTGGTACCGATGCCGTGTGCCAATGCACCAAAGGCGCCGTGGGTGGAGGTGTGCGAGTCGCCGCAGACCACAGTCATGCCAGGTAGGGTCGCACCGTTCTCCGGCCCGATCACATGGACGATACCTTGTCGTTTCGACAGGAACGGAAAGTAGGCGGCCGCACCAAATTCCCGTATATTGGTGTCTAACGCAACGACCTGTTCTTTGCTGGTCGGATCGATGATGCCGTCGTAACCCAAATCCCACCCTGTGGTGGGAGTGTTGTGGTCAGCCGTGGCAACGATCGAACTGACGCGCCACACCTTGCGACCGGCCTGGCGCAATCCCTCAAAGGCCTGCGGGCTGGTGACCTCGTGCACCAGATGGCGGTCAATGTACAGAATGGCGGTGCCGTCATCTTCGGTGTGAATGACGTGTTCATCCCACAGCTTGTCGTACAGCGTGCGTCCCTGCGTCTCGATGTTGATCCGGCCCATGTAGTTTTTCCTTGGCAATTAATGATTTTATGCGGCGCAGTCAACCCTGTAAGTTTCAAACAAAACGCCCGCCGGTGTTGCCATCCGGCGGGCGTCGATGGAACTCTATCAGCGCTTCGAAATTGGCAGGACGTCGCGTTTGACGGAGCCGGTGAACAGTTGGCGCGGGCGACCTATTTTGTATTCGGGGTCGCTGATCATTTCATTGAGCTGCGCAATCCAGCCCACTGTGCGGGCCAGCGCGAAGACACCGGTGAACATGTTGACCGGAATGCCAATGGCGCGCTGCACGATGCCCGAATAAAAGTCAACATTCGGGTACAGTTTGCGAGAAACAAAGTACTCGTCTTCCAGCGCAATTTTCTCCAGAGCCATGGCGAGTTTGAACAAGGGGTCGTTTTCCAGCCCGAGCGACGTCAGCACTTCCTTGCAGGTTTCCTGCATGAGTTTGGCGCGTGGGTCATAATTTTTGTAGACCCGGTGTCCAAAGCCCATCAGTTTGACGCCGGAATTCTTGTCCTTGACTTGCTCCATGAAGTGGCCGACTTTGGCAATGCCGCCGATCTTCTGAATGTCTTCCAACATGTTCAGGCAGGCCTCATTGGCACCACCATGCGCCGGACCCCAAAGGCATGCAACGCCCGCAGCAATCGCTGCAAACGGGTTGGTGCCGGAGCTGCCACACAGGCGAACGGTGGAAGTGGAGGCATTTTGTTCGTGGTCAGCGTGCAGGACAAAGATACGGTCCAGTGCGCGTTCAATGACCGGGTTGACCGCAAAGTCCTCGCATGGCGTCGCGAACATCATGTGCAGGAAATTGCCTGCATAGCTTAAATTGTTTTTTGGGTACATATAGGGTTGCCCCATGCTGTACTTGTAGGCCATCGCTACCAGGGTAGGCATCTTCGCAATCAATCGCAACGCCGCGATTTCACGATGCTCCGGGTTATTGATATCGGTGCTGTCGTGATAGAACGCTGACAAAGCACCGACCAGGCCGGTCATGATCGCCATCGGATGGGCATCACGGCGAAAGCCGCGCAGGAAAAACTGCATCTGCTCGTTGACCATGGTGTGCATCGTCACCCGCTTGGTGAAGTCGGCCTTGGCGGTAGCGTCGGGCAGGTTTCCGTACAGCAGCAAATGACAGGTTTCCATGAAGTCGCAATGCGTGGCCAATTGCTCTATCGGGTAACCACGGTACAACAACTCTCCCTTGTCGCCGTCAATGTAAGTAATCGCCGACTGGCAAGAAGCGGTGGACAAAAAACCTGGATCGTATGTGAACATGCCGGTCTGTGCATACAGCTTTCTGATGTCCACAACATCCGGTCCGACGTTGCCCTGGTACACCGGCAGATCGACGCTCGGACTGCCGTTACTGAACGAAAGAGTGGCTTTGGTGTCAGCTAATTTCATTTTCTACCTTTCAAGGGGTTTTCTCAACATACACAAAACTTCACGTACATCTTCACAATCCAGTCCGGCGTTAACTTGTGCCAGCGTTCGGCGCATCAAATGCAGGTCCAGCAAATCATTGTCACCAAGCTCCATTAATGCCAGCAGGGCTTGCGACTGTCTGATGGTCAAACTCGTCTCAAAACGCACAAAGAACCGTTCGATGAAAATGTCATTTTCAAGCAAGCCGCGACGACACCGCCATTTCAATTTACTCAGTGACCGCGCATCAATCAGTTCGGTGCTTTGTACCATAGCGCGCCGCTTCCGATGTTGATCAAACTCAAACCGCGCGCATCACCATCATTTCCTTGATCTTTCCAATAGCTCGCGTTGGATTGAGTCCTTTGGGACACACTTCGACACAATTCATGATGGTGTGGCAGCGGAATAGCCGATAGGGGTCTTCCAGGTTGTCCAACCGCTCGCCAGTGGCTTCGTCACGGCTATCGGCGATGAAACGGTAGGCTTGCAGCAATCCTGCCGGGCCGACAAACTTGTCAGGATTCCACCAAAAGCTGGGGCACGAAGTGGAGCAACTGGCGCACAAGATGCACTCGTAGAGGCCATTGAGCTCCTCGCGCTCGTCGGGGCTTTGCAAACGCTCTTTTTCTGGAGGCAAATTGTCGTTGATCAGATACGGCTTGATGGAGTTGTATTGCTTGAAAAACTGCGTCATGTCGACGATCAAGTCGCGCACCACTGGCAGGCCCGGCAGGGGCTTGAGAACGATGGTTCCCTTCAAAGTGAGCATGTTGGTCAGGCAGGCCAGGCCGTTCTTGCCATTGATGTTCATGGCATCTGAACCGCAGACGCCTTCGCGACAGGAACGGCGAAAACTGATACTGGGGTCTTGCGCCTTGAGTTTCATCAATGCGTCCAGTAACATGCGCTCGCTGCCGTCAAGTTTGACCTCAAGGGTCTGTATGTAAGGCTTGACGTCGGTGTCAGGGTCGTAGCGGTAGATCTGGAAAATGCGTTTTGACATTGTCGTTCTCGTTCGTTTGGTGCTGACTTAAAAGCTGCGCACGGTAAGTGGGACTGAATCAACCGTCAGTGGCTGCATTTGCACCGGTTTGTACGCCAGGCGGCTGCCCTCGCTGTACCACAATGTATGTTTATGCCAATCAGCGTCGTTGCGGCCATTGGGGTGCTCGGGACTGTCTGCATAGTCGTTGACTGAATGGGCACCGCGACTTTCATGACGGGCCGCGGCGGACACGATGGTGGCCTGCGCAACTTCGATCAGATTTTCAACTTCCAGCGCCTCTATCCGAGCCGTATTGTAGATTTTTGACTTGTCTTTCAGGTTGATGGTTTTGACGCGTTCACGCATCGCAGCGATCTTTGTTACGCCTTCGTTCATACTGGCCTGCGTGCGAAACACTCCAGCATGCTGCTGCATGATGCTGCGAATTTCGTCAGCCACATCCTGCGAGTACTCGCCGCCAGTTGAGTTGTCAAGGCGCGCAATACGCGCCAGCGAAGCGTCAGCAGCGTCATCTGGCAACGGTTTGTGTGCGGCATTTTTTTGGTTGAATTCAACAATATGGTTACCAGCTGCGCGGCCAAAGACCAGCAAGTCCAGCAGAGAGTTGGTGCCCAGGCGGTTGGCGCCGTGTACGCTGACACAGGCGCATTCGCCCACTGCGTACAGACCGTTGACTACCTCACTTTTGTTGTCCGTGTTTTGCGAAACCACCTGGCCGTGGATATTGGTTGGAATACCCCCCATCTGGTAGTGGATGGTGGGAACGACAGGGATCGGTTCTTTGGTGATATCAACGTTGGCAAAGTTATGACCGATCTCGAAAACCGAGGGCAAACGCTTCATGATGGTCTCGGCACCCAGGTGGGTCATGTCGAGATTGATGTAGTCCTTGTTGGGGCCACAGCCACGGCCTTCCTTGATCTCCTGGTCCATGCAGCGCGACACATAGTCTCGCGGTGCCAAATCCTTGTAGGCCGGCGCATAACGCTCCATAAATCGCTCGCCATTGCTATTGCGCAAAATAGCGCCTTCGCCACGGCAGCCCTCGGTCAGCAGCACCCCTGCACCATGCACGCCGGTCGGGTGGAATTGCCAGAACTCCATGTCCTCCAGCGGAATCCCGGCTCGCGCCGCCATGCCCAGTCCGTCACCCGTGTTGATAAAGGCGTTGGTTGATGCCGCAAAGATGCGTCCGGCGCCACCGGTCGCCAGCAGCGTGGTTTTAGCCTCGAAAATGTGCACGTCGCCGGTTTCCATTTCCAGTGCCGTTACGCCAACCACGTCTCCGGCAGCGTCACGAATCAGGTCCAGCGCCAGCCATTCGACAAAAAAACTGGTTTTTTCCTTCACGTTTTGCTGGTACAGGGTGTGTAGCATGGCGTGTCCCGTGCGGTCAGCTGCAGCACAGGCGCGCTGCACAGGTTTTTCACCGTAATTGGCAGTGTGCCCACCAAACGGCCGCTGGTAGATGGTGCCGTCTGGGTTGCGGTCAAACGGCATTCCCATGTGTTCAAGGTCGTAGACAACGTTGGGCGCTTCACGACACATAAATTCGATCGCGTCCTGGTCGCCGAGCCAGTCGGACCCCTTCACGGTGTCGTAGAAGTGATAGTGCCAATTGTCTTCAGACATATTGCCCAAGGATGCGCCAATGCCGCCCTGTGCTGCCACGGTGTGTGAACGGGTCGGGAATACTTTAGAAAGAACCGCCACGTTCAGCCCGGCCCTGGCTAGCTGTAACGAAGCGCGCATACCGGAGCCACCGGCACCGACAATGACAACGTCAAATTTGCGCTTCGGAAGTTTGGGAGTAACGGTCATGATTTTTTGAGTCTTGGTGTGCAAATGCGGTGAAAAAGGACTTGGAGCGCCACAGTCAAAACGTTTATAAACGCCACAGTACCTGGATACCCCAGCCAGCACAGGCAAGCAACCAGACAATGGTGAACACATGCAGAACCAAGCGCAGGCTGACTGGCTTTATGTAGTCCATCCAGATATCGCGCATGCCGATCCACACGTGGTACAGCAGCGCAACGATGACGGTGAAGGTGAGTGCCTTCATCCATTGCGAAGAAAAAATGCCGGCCCACCGGTCGTAGCCAATCGGGCCTTTGCTGAAGATGACTTGAGCCAGAACCAAAAGGGTGAAAAGAGCCATCAGTGCGGCTGTGACTCGCTGACCCAGCCAATCACGCAGACCATATCGAGCACCCACAACAATCCGCTTGGATCCAAAATTAATAGACATGGCGTTCTTCCTTCAGTTAACGGTTGCAGACGCAGCTAGTCCAATCCCGACAGTAGCAGGCTCTGACAGTTTTCAATATTCAATAGAGACCAAACAACTTGGCGCCGAGCACCAGTGCAAGGCCAATGCTCATGGTCACAGTAACAACTGCAGATGATTTGCCAAACTCCTTGCTGACTGCGTCATGGCTGATATCCATCCACAGATGGCGAAGACCCGCGACAAAGTGATGTAGATAGGCCCATATGAGTGCCAACGCGACCAGCTTCCAAAGAATGCCAGGCAAGCCCAGCATACCTAAATTGAAAGCAGCTTTAAATTTTGCAAATGAAATCTCAGAGGAGATCGAACGATCAAACATCCAGATGACGAAGGGCATCAGGAAAAACATGAGCGCTCCGCTGACGCGATGCAATATAGATACGATGCCTGCAATCGGCAGACCGTAACCGGGGAGGTCAGTGAAGGCGTTGATGTTTCGGAATTCTGGGCGCTTGCTGTTTGCAACTGCTGCTAATTCGGGCATGCTTGGCTTTCAATGTTTGAGTAACTGCTGGGTAAATGGGGAAAACTGCGGACCATGAAATTCTATTGCAATGCACCATCGAGCGCTGCCCAGGAAATTTAACGGTAAGAAATTTTGACGGCAAAAGTGCATCTCAACTGCAAACAAAATCGATACCTGCGAGCGGACTTCGGTGTCTGACCTTCATACAAGTTATCCGTTGCCCAATTCAGCCCAAGGTGTTGTGGTAGTAGTGTGTTTCTGTGCAGTAGTAGCCGCGACGCAACTCCATCGGAACGTCTTTGTAGGTGTAGGCAATGCGCTCTACGCTAAGCAGGGGGGTTCCAATCTCAACTCGCAATAGTTTTTCGCGACCCTCATTGGCCGGTTCTGCGCGAATTTTCTCCTCGGCACGAACCATTCTCACATTGAATTCGGTTTCAAATAAAGCGTACATCGGACCCTGGTAAGCGGCCAGTCGTTCCGCGGTCAGACCCTTAAAGGGGTCCGCTGGCAGCCAAATGTCCTCCAGAATCGTGGGCGTACCCAAAAAACTCAAAACTCGTCGCACCTGCAGAACAGCATCACCGGCGCTCAGCGCCAGCGCGCGTGCCACCTCTGAGTTGGCGCTAGACCGACGGCATTCAATGATGTCACGATGGGCGGGGCCCTCGCTTCCAGGTCTGCCACTGTCCGGTACCAGCTTCAAAAAGCGAAACTGCACCTGCTGTTCCGCATGAGTTGCCACAAATGT
Source organism: Betaproteobacteria bacterium (assembly GCA_025354965.1). GTDB lineage: Bacteria > Pseudomonadota > Gammaproteobacteria > Burkholderiales > Burkholderiaceae_C > Rhodoferax. The sequence goes on along the minus strand of JANXLW010000007.1, from coordinate 4,784 downwards.
GCCTTTGCCTTGCCGGCGTACAAGCAGGTTCTCGGCGGCGAGTTCGTCGATCGCCTTGCGGACTGTTCCCTGACTCACATGAAAGCGTGTTGCAAGGTCCATTTCACTTGGGATGCCCTCACCCGGTTTCCATTCGCCAAGTCTCAGTCCGTTCAGTATAAGTACCTTGATCTGCCGATACAGCGGGCTGAACGAGGGTGTAACAGTCGCTGCCGGTGCCATGCGTTCGGCACCCGTCAGAGCGGCTCCTGTCAAGGGAGAAAATGGTGTTGACATGAATGGTTGACCTCGTACCAGCTTCAGTGCTCAGACAAACCGAATCATATCTTATATAAGACATAAGACAAATTGACGACTCAGGGTTTTCCAGAGTAAACTTGGTTGGCATTCTGCTAGGCGCAGGCAACCCGGCTTGAACCTTTCAGCACCCTCTTCACAACACTTCTGGAGTACTCACCATGAGCAAAAAGCCCGTCCGCGTTGCCGTCACCGGCGCCGCAGGTCAAATTGGTTACGCAATCCTGTTTCGTATTGCATCCGGCGAGATGCTGGGCAAAGATCAGCCCGTGATTCTGCAACTGCTCGAAGTTCCCATGGAGAAGCCACAGCAAGCGCTGCAGGGCGTGATGATGGAATTGCAGGACTGCGCCTTCCCGCTGCTGGTCAGTATGGAAGCGCATAGTGACCCGATGACCGCCTTCAAGGATGCGGACTATGCCTTGTTGATCGGCTCGCGTCCGCGCGGACCGGGAATGGAGCGAGCCGAGTTGCTGGCCGTCAATGGCGCAATTTTCACGGCACAAGGCAAGGCGCTGAATGCCGTTGCAAGCCGTAACGTCAAAGTGTTGGTTGTGGGCAACCCGGCCAACACAAATGCCTATATTGCCATGAAGAGCGCGCCGGATCTGCCACGCAAAAACTTTACCGCCATGCTGCGCCTGGACCACAACCGGGCACTGAGCCAACTGGCGTCGAAGACTGGCAAGGCAGTGGCGGATATTGAAAAGATGGCAGTCTGGGGAAATCACTCACCCACCATGTATGCTGACTATCGCTTTGCAACTATCAATGGCGCCAGTGTCAAAGACATGATCAACGACCAGGGATGGAACGCCAACACTTTCCTACCCACCGTGGGCAAGCGCGGAGCGGCAATCATTGCTGCGCGCGGTGTGTCGTCGGCAGCCTCTGCGGCCAATGCCGCCATTGATCACATGCGTGACTGGGCCTTGGGTACCAATGGCAAGTGGGTCACCATGGGGATTCCGTCTGACGGACAGTATGGCATCCCGAAAGATACCATGTTCGGTTTTGCAGTGACCTGCTCGGGCGGTGAATACAAAGTGGTTGAAGGCTTGGCGATTGACATCTTCAGTCAGGAATGCATTAACAAAACCCTCAAGGAGTTGCAAGACGAGCAGGCTGGCGTCGCACACCTGCTGTAAGCGGTGCATTAACGCGATTCAAGTGCTGTGAGGCATCCGCGCGAAGTTCTGCTGGGCGCTCAGGCGGCAGTGACTTCTTTACCGGTATGCGACCATTTCAGCGGTGTGGAGGCGCGAATGCGCAAGAGCTTGGCTCTGCAGGCTGAAATGTCTGAGGAATTCGGCGCTTGTGTGTTTGACGTCACGCTGGATTGCGAGGATGGTGCTCCAGTGGGCGGTGAAATAGACCACGCCCATATGGTTGTAGCCCTTGCCAATCAGGCGCATGGCGCTGTAAACGTTCGATCATCAAGTATTGTTCCGCGGGTTGCGGTGCGGGTACATCCGGTGGGTCATTCTGCGTTTGAGCAGGATGTGGACATCATTATCGGTGGCGCGGCTGGCGCCTTGTGCCACCTGATGATTCCGAAAGTGGAAACAGTCGAAGAGGTAAACCGGGCGGTGCAACAGGTGGATCGGCTGGTGGCCAAGTCCGGACGAACGCAGACATTGCCTTTGCACGTGTTGATTGAGTCACCAGCCTCGGTTCACCAGGTCTTCGAGATCGCGGCGCACCCCAGGGTGCAATCACTCAGCTTTGGGTTGATGGATTTTGTTTCTGCCCATGGTGGCGCAATTCCTGCAAGTGCGATGGGTGTCAGTGCCGACCAGGATAGCGCTGGGTTAGACCAGTTTTCTCATCCCCTGGTGCTTCGAGCCAAGCTGGAGATTGCGTCGGCCTGTCATGCGCATGGCAAAGTGCCAGCGCACAGCGTAGTGACAGAATTCAGCGACACGGCAATGGTGTTGACTGCGGCCAGTCGGGCCTGTCGTGCATTGGGTTTTACCCGAATGTGGAGTATTCATCCGATCCAGATCAGGCCTATTTTGGAAGCCTTTGCACCTACTAAAAACGAGGTTGAATTGGCCACGCATATCATGCTGGAAGCGGGAAAATCAGATTGGGCTCCAATGTCTTTGGGTGGAAAATTACACGACCGCGCAAGTTACCGCTATTTTTGGCAGGTACTAGAGCGGGCGCACCGGACCGGAAGGTATCTCCCGGCAGAAGCCCGGCGTTTGTTGAGCTAAATTTCACTGACCAAGGATTCCAATGATCAAAACGCTTCTTGCAACTGTCTTTCTGTCAGTTGTGCCGTTCGCACTGCTGGCGCAGACGCCTGCCAAGGTGGATGGCAACCTCAAGCCCTTGACTGCCAGCAGGGTTGAAATCAAAACCAAGGCCAATCAAATGGCGGTGGGTATTCAGGCGGCAGAAGCCGCGTTGTCCCCGGCCGAGTTGGCTATTGCGCTGCGGGTGTACCAGGGTAAGCTACCGTGCGAGCTGGGCGCATTCGTCACATTAACCGCGGACGCCACAGCGCCGGGATATTTCAATGTGCAACTCAAGAATCAGAAATACCGCATGTTTCCGGTTGAAACCAGCACCGGCGCGATCCGGTTGGAGGACCGCAAGGTCGGCGCAGTCTGGTTGCAGCTGGCGAACAAGTCCATGCTGATGAATCAGAAGCTCGGACAGCGGCTAGCCGATGACTGCAAGAGTCCGGATCAAGTTGTGGTGGCCGAGATGTTGATAAAAAATCCAGCACCCAGCGTTCTCGAATCACCTGGCGAAGTCGCTGCCAAATAGATAGTTAAATTCGCCCAACCCAAAAGGGCAAAACCATTTTTTGATATAGAAGGAGTTGATCATGTTGCAGTCCTATCGTGCCCATGTTGCCGAACGCGCCGCCATTGGTATTCCCCCATTACCCTTGTCTGCCAAGCAGACCGTTGAACTCATTGAGCTGCTGAAAAGGCCACCACAAGGTGAAGAAGCCACGCTGGTGGACCTGATCACGCATCGTGTGCCTGCTGGTGTTGATGATGCCGCCAAGGTCAAAGCATCCTATCTGGCCGCGGTAGCGCATGGCACCGAAAAATGCCCGCTTATTTCTCGTGAAAAGGCGACAGAACTGCTGGGTACCATGCTCGGCGGCTACAACATCAGCTCGCTGGTGGATTTGCTCGACGACGCAGTGGTTGCGCAGGTTGCAGCCAACGGGCTCAAGAAGACCTTGCTGATGTTTGACCAGTTTCATGATGTCAAAGAAAAAGCCGACAAAGGGAACGCCCAGGCCAAAGCCGTGCTGCTGAGTTGGGCCGATGCCGAGTGGTTTACATCACGTCCCGAGGTGCCGCAGTCCATTACGCTCACCGTTTTCAAGGTGGAAGGCGAGATCAACACTGATGATTTGTCACCTGCGCCTGATGCTTTCAGTCGCCCCGACATTCCCTTGCACGCCCTGGCGATGCACAAAAATGCGCGCCCCGGCATCGTGCCGGAAGAAGACGGCAAACGCGGTCCGGTGAAGTTCATCAACGACCTCAAGGCCAAAGGCAATTTGGTGGCTTATGTGGGCGATGTGGTGGGAACCGGTTCATCCCGCAAATCAGCCACCAACTCGGTGCTGTGGTTCACCGGTGAAGACATTCCGTTCGTTCCGAACAAACGTTTTGGCGGTGTCTGTCTGGGTTCAAAGATCGCCCCGATTTTTTACAACACGATGGAAGATTCGGGCGCGCTGCCGATTGAACTGGACGTAAGTCAGATGAACATGGGCGACGTCGTGGAACTGCGCCCCTATGACGGCAAGGCGCTCAAGGGCGGTAAGGTAATTGCCGAATTTAAAGTCAAAAGTGAGGTCCTGTTTGATGAAGTGCGTGCCGGTGGTCGCATTCCTTTGATCATCGGCCGAGGACTCACCGCCAAGGCGCGCGAGGCATTGGGATTGCCTGTGAGTGCGTTGTTCCGCCTGCCGCAAAACCCGGCTGATACCCACAAGGGTTTCACGTTGGCGCAAAAAATGGTCGGTCGTGCTTGCGGTTTGCCGGTGGTCGCTGGCAACCAACAAGGTGTTCGCCCCGGTACCTACTGTGAACCCAGGATGACCAGCGTTGGGTCACAGGATACGACCGGCCCGATGACCCGTGACGAGCTGAAAGACTTGGCCTGCCTGGGCTTCAGCGCCGACTTGGTGATGCAATCGTTCTGCCATACCGCTGCTTACCCGAAACCGGTGGATGTGAAGATGCACCATGAACTGCCTGAGTTCATGAGTACACGCGGCGGTGTTCCCCTGCGCCCGGGTGACGGCATCATTCACAGCTGGTTGAACCGCATGTTGCTGCCAGATACGGTGGGTACGGGCGGTGACAGCCATACCCGTTTCCCGATCGGTATCAGCTTTCCGGCGGGTTCTGGTTTGGTGGCGTTCGGCGCTGCCACGGGTGTGATGCCGCTGGACATGCCGGAGAGTGTGCTGGTGCGGTTCAAAGGCAAGATGCAACCCGGTATTA